>CATPAS010000060.1 GCA_955652075.1 uncultured Gaiellaceae bacterium
GAATGCGATCGGCGAGGAATTGCCCGTGGCCATGGCGTACATGCTGGTCGCCTTCCCGGCTGAGAACGAGCGTTGGCACCCGGATGCTGGGTAGGACTCCGGACAGGTCGGTGCGCATGAACAGCTCGTAAATGGCCGCGGCTGTGCCAGGACCTGCGCCCAGGCGCTGGCAGCGCGTGCTCCAGCGACGGAAGGCCGGCTCGCTCGAGCGGGTCGGAGTGAGGTAGTCGACCAACGCTCCGCGCCCCGACATCGCGCGATAGAGCTCGACGTACCGCTCTGCAGACTCGGGCGGAATCCCGAACGGCGTCTCGGGCGTGCGCAGGAAGCGAGCGAATGCGTTGATGAGGACGAGACCCGTCGTCCGATCCGGATTGGTTGCGGCGAAGAGCATCAGCGGGAGCGCTGCTTCCGAACCGGCGATGAGTGTGGCCTGTTCGCTCTCGGCCGCGTCCAGCACGGCGATGATGTCGTCCATCCACGCCTGCAGCGCCGGCAACTGCGTCGTGTCAATGGAGTCGGAAGACCCCCAGCCGCGAAGATCGCACATGATCAGGCGGCCGCAGGCGGTCAGTCGCCGCAGGCCGCGGGCGACGATCGGGTCCTCCCAGAGAAGATCGATCGGCGTGGTCGTGCGTGGCACGTAGAGGATGTCGCGCTCGGCTCCGTCCGCCACCTGATAGGCGATGTGATTGCCACCGCTCAGGGCGTAGTGAGTCTCGGGTGTCGATGCCATGACCCCGCGAACACTCTAGTCGAGTCCGTTGCCAAGTCATCTCGCCAAGGGGTCAGTCGCTCGGCGTCGAAGCGGCTTGCACATTGTGGCGCTCTGCGTGCCTGTTCGCGCTCTTCGTGGCCATCGCCGGAGGGACGGCTGCGGCTGCCGCCGCGCGGCCGCAGGTCGCAGCGCTTCAGGTCGCGCTCCGTGCACACGGCTTCTACCTCGGATCGATCGACGCCGTCTACGGCCCCGCGACGGCCCGCGGCCTTCGACGTTTTCAGCGACGGGCGGGTCTGCATGTCGACGGGCGGATCGGTCCGGCGACGCGGCTCGCTCTCGGCCCCCTTGGGCGGCCCGGCCTCGGGAGGAGGACGCTGCGGCGGGGGGCATTGGGCTGGGACGTCTCGGTGACACAGTTCCTGCTTGTGCGTGGAGGTTCCGTCCTGCCCGTCAACGGATACTTCGGCGCTCGCACGGAACGCGCGCTGAAGCGGTTCCAACACGCGCACCGACTCACGGTGGACGGCGTCGCCGGCCGCCGAACACTTGCTGCACTTCTCGTCCGCAGGTCCAAGCAGGTCGCCCGCGTTGCCTCCTCGAGGGCCGGAATCGGACGGGTACGCGCGTTGATCGACTTCTGGGCGAACCACTACGGCGTTGATCCTGCTCTCGTCCATGCGCTCGCCTGGATGGAATCCGGCTACCAGTCGAACCTGACGTCGTCCGTCGGTGCCTGGGGCGTCATGCAGATTCTGCCGTCGACCTGGAGTTACGTCGAAACGGTGCTGATCGGCGGCAAGGTTCCGCGCACGGTTTCCGGGAACATCCGCGTCGGCGTCGTCCTTATCCGCCAGCTGCTTGGTGAGTTCGCCGGGGAAAGGCGGGCCGCTCTCGCCGCGTGGTACCAGGGGCCGAGCTCGCTGCGAAGGCGAGGCCCGTACCGAATGACCCGGCTCTTCGTCGCGGACGTGCTCGCGCTGCAGCAGCGCTTTACCTAGGAGGTTTCGACGAGCTCCTTGAGCGTCGAGAAGTCGTTCTCCAGCTGCTTCTCGACGGTTCGAACGACGAGTGGCTCCGCCACGCGGAAGAAGCCACCGGGCTCACCCTCCATGTGGAAGTCGACTCGGGTCGACCCGTCTGCTCCTTCGAACGTGTAGCGAAACTGCCACGGCACGGGACCGGAGCGCACGCGACCTGCGAACAGTCGATCCGGCTCGAACTCTGTCACCTCGACAGTGGACTCGATCTTGAGGCCGAGGAGCTTTCGGACCTCGTGGATCTCCGTTCCTTTGTGCACCGGTGCGTCGGGACTGAACTGGGCCTCGAGCAGCGAGGCCTGCCAGACGGTCGCCTTCTCGCGATCGGTCAGGTAGGCGAAGACGACTGCAGGTGGCGCGTCCACCGTGAATGTGTGGTCGACCGTCGCCATGCGGCTCTCCTCTCGACTCGATCATGGCGTTCGAACCCGGTTGATCCTAGACCGCGGGAGTCGTCGCTAGAGGGTGGAGGCGGCCAGCCGTTCGGCCGGTGTTGGGTGGGTGGAGAGGAAGAGGTAGATCAGGCGTGGTGGGTCGAGGTCGGTGAGGTTGGTGCGCGCGAGCCGACGGAAGGCCTGTTCGTACGCAGCCGCGTCGGCTGTGAGGTGGAGCGAGTGGCGATCGGCTACGCGTTCCCAGCGCCGGGAGAGCGCGGTCAGCGCAGGTAGGGAGAGGAGTGTGAGGGCGAGCCCGATCAGAAGCACGAGCGGTAGGCGGTGGGGGTTGGTGATCGTCGTCCCTAGCAGCGCCCAGACGGTCACGGTGGCGGTACTGATGGCGGCCATCGACAGCAGCGTTCCGAGCAGCACGTGTCGCTGTCGTTGGTGTCCGAGCTCGTGTGCAACCACTACCTGCACCTCGGCGGGAGTTGCTTGTTCGAGGAGGGTGTCGGCCACAACTATCCGGCGCGTCTTGCCGAGACCGGAGACATAGGCGTTTGCCTTGCGCGTACGCCGACTCATGTCCTGGACGAGTACCTCACGGATGGGCACGCCTGCTCGTTCTGCCAGTCCACGCAGTTGCCGGGCGAGCGCGTCGTCTGCGAGTGGTGCGTAGCGGTTGAAGAGCGGTTCGAGCACGACCGGTGCGAGAAAGGAGAGCAGCAGCACGGCGAGCGCAGCCGCGGCGGCAGCGGGGACTACCCACCACCCGGGCAGCGCCCGGCCCAGCGCAACCAGTCCCAGCAGCAGCAGCGCCGTCAGCACGGCATTGACGCTCACCGCCTTTGCGCGGTCGGCCGCCCAGCCGAGCAGACGCTGGGTCGAGAAACCCCAGCGACGTTCGCGGAGCAGGCCGCTCCAAAGCGCGAGCGGCGTCTGCACGAGACCGATCACGACAACGACAAGGGCGGAATAGGCGAGTGTGCGCGCCCACCAGGGCAGCGAACTCGGGTCGAGAAGGTCGCCCACACGCGTCCAGGCAAAGAGGGCCAGCGCGGCGGCATCGATGCCCAGGCTGGCCGCGCCCGCCCAGTACAACGCGCGGTGGTAACGCCGTGCCCGGGCCACTTCCTCGCTCGAGAAAAACTGGGACGCCAGGGATGGCTCCGTCCGTCGGCGTAACGTCAAGCGCACGCCTTGACACTAGTCGGTGGAAAGCCGCGCAACCCATCGGGCTCAGTCCTGCTCGAGGAACCGGCCGAGCGCGGCCGCGAGCGCGTCGAGGCGCTCGGGCGCGAGCGTGTAGACGACGTAGTAGCCGTCCCGCCGTGGCACGACGAGACCGGCCTCCGCGAGACGCTGCAGGCTCTTCGAGAGCCCGGCTCTCGAGAGCCCGACGAGCGGCTCGAGCTCCTGCGTCGTGCGTGGGCGCTCGGCGATGAGGCGGAGGACCCGGAGGCGTGTGTCGTCGGCGAGCGCGCGCAGGATGCGAAGGAGCTCGGCCGGCGGTATGCGCGGTTCCGCTTCGCGCGCGAGCGCGGGCGCCGCGTAGACGATCGCGAGCGGCCAGGGCGGGTCGCAGTTGATGCGGAGGTGCGGCCAGACGAAGACGCTCGGACTGAGCACGAGCGGGTTCTCGTCCGAGACTTCGACCATGTGTTCGTGCGGCAGGTCGATCTGCAGCTCGCGCCGCTCCGTATCGACGCGGCAGTGCGCGGGAAGCCGGCCGAGCACCGGCCAGATCCCGGCTGCGGCGAGCAGGCGACCCGCCTCGAGGATCGACCGGGCGAGCAGCGGCTCGATCCGCCCCCATTCGACCGCGAACGCTTCCCGCCAATAGCGCTCGAGCATTCCCGCCACTCGCTCCGCGAACTCCGCGGGTCGGGCGAGCAGAAGCGCAGCCGCCGCGCGAACCGGCTCGCCCCCGTCGGCTGTGGCGCGCTCGAGCATCGTCGCTCGTACGCCGGGCTCGCGAAAGACGCCGGCGCCCTCGCCGCCGTGGTCGTAGAGCGGCCGTCCGAGCCCGGCGAGCAAGAGCTCGGGCGGAAGCCCGCGGAACCTCTCCAATTCCTGTTCGAAGCTCTCGGGCGCGTCTTCCGCGCTCGGGACGAGCATGTCGGGAATCTGGCGCCGGTAGACGAACCCGAGCGTCTCGATCTCCCGCCGCACGGCCGGATCGAGCGAGCGCATCCGCCGAACCCATTCGTGGTGGAGCGCGTGGTGCTTCGGTCCGAGGAGGACGTGCAGGCTTAGCACGCACTCGAGCAGCGGCGAGACTGCGAGGGCGACGTGTTCCTCGGGGTGCGCCGGCAAGACGATCCGGATCATCCGATCCTCTTTTCAGAAGAACAGTTGACCGACTATCGCACGCTGCTCATGATCGCAGCCATGTCCAGAACCCTCCTCGCGGCGGCGCTCGCCGGCACCTTCGCACTGGCCGGCGTCGCACAGGCGCAAAACCCCGTCCTGATCGCGAAGGTCGGTCTCCACAACTCCTACAAGATCGCGCTGCGCACTCCGGACGGGAAACTCGTGCGGTCGATCCCCGCCGGCACGTACTCGATCGTCGTGCACGACTACTCGAGGTTCCACAACTTTGCGCTCGGTTCCCAGACCGAGAACAAGCGGCTCTTCACGACGGGCATCCGCTGGGTCGGCACGAGGACGTACACATTGACGCTCGGGCCGGGCAACTACGCCTACGCCTGCTCGGCGCACTTCCGGACGATGAACGGCACGTTCGTCGTCACGGGCGGCTAGAAAACAAGAACGGCGAACGCCGCCGCGGCGGACGGCCTCAGCGCTGCGGTGCGTCTGCTCGGCCTAGCCGCTCGAGAGGCCGTGTAACCGGAGCCAGTCGGCGACGTCGCTGAAGAACGCCGCCGGCATCCCCGGCGAGCTTGTGAGCTCCGAGTTGAGACCGGTCTCGACGACGAAGATGCCGTGATTGCCGTGCGGGTAGAGCCGCCAGCTGTAGTCGTGGCCCGTTTCGCGTTTCAGGTTTTCGAGCGCTTGGATGTCGAGGTTGCTCGGCTGGTTCATGTCGAGGCCGCCGAAGAGCCAGAGGATGGGGATCGTGAGCTTCCGGATCCAGGGCTGCGGGTCGAATCCCGACGTGCCGTCTCGTCTGACCTGAGCTTCGATTTGCGCGAGTGGCTGGGTCAGCTCGCTTGCGCCCTGACTCGTGTAGTTCGAGAAGTCGGCGGTCTCGCCCACCGTGACGGTTGGGCCCGATTCGACGATTGCGAATTGCACCTGCGTCGACCGCGCAGCTGCGAGGGGGATGATCCAACCGGCCTGGCTGCCGCCGAAGAGGCCGAGGCGACTTGGGTCGATTCCCGGCTGTCGGCCGAGAAAGCGGACGGCCGCTTCGGCATCGCGGGCGTAGACGTCGATGTTCGTGTCGGTGGCCGACTCGCCGGGATAGCGGCCGGTTGACTGGCCGACGCCTCGCTTGTCGTAGGAGAGGACGGCAATCCCGTGCTGAAGCATCAGGCCTGCCGAAAACTGTCCCTCGTCTCGGAGGGCCGGCCCCGAGCCGTGCACGAGCGCGACGGCCGGATGTCTGCCCGGCGTTGCGGGGATGCTGAGCGTCCCGGCGAGCATTGCCTTGCCGCTCGGGAAACGGACTTCGTATTGGCTGACGGCGAGGCGCTTGCCGGTCACAGGCGGGCCAACGTTGGGGGTCCAGGTCAGCCGGTCGCCGGCGACAGCGATCTGTGCGATCGACGGCGCCTTCGTGAGCAGCGCCGGACCCGCCGCAAGCGCGGACCCGTTGCCGCGCAGGGCGTGAAACGCGCCGGTCGTGTAGTCGACTTCCCAGGCCGGGACACCAAGTCGGCTGTAGTCGAAGAGCCCGACCGCGCCGCCGGTGTCGAGCACATACGTGCCGAGCGCGCTGTTCAGAGGCGGTCCCTGGACTGTGTGGAGACGGAAGCTTCCCCGCGCAGCACCTTGTCGAACGCTGCCTACGGCGGTGTTGTTCCTCGTGCGCCCGACGAACCTGAGTGAGTCCGGCCGGCCGGGAACGGCGAATCGCACGACGCCGCGCCCGTGAGCGATGGCGACCTGCACGCCCGCCGCGTGGCCGGGACCGAGCGAGACAACGCCCTTGGTGCCGCGCATCGAGATGGTGATCGCGACCGGCTGGGCTGCGGGCGGAAGCGTATAGGTGCCGGCCCAGATCGACGCGCGGGCGGTGCGATGATCGGTCTGCGCGGACGCACAAGCGGCGACGAGCCCAGCGACGACCAGTGTCAGAGACCATACGAGCGCGTGACGGCGTGTAAAGGTTCGCTGAGCCATGGAAGATAGTTTGTTCACGAACTAGTTTGCCGTGCCTCGCGGACCCCGTCAAGACGGTCTCTTCGAACCCGGACTGTTCCTGCAGTTCTTCCTCGCCGCGCAGCCGGTCGGCCAGCTGATCGAGCGAGCGATCAGGGAGAGCGGCATGAGCGCGGCCGATTACGCCGTCCTGAGCGCGATCGACGAGCTCGAACCGGTTACGCCGGCCGACATCGCGC
>CATPAS010000061.1 GCA_955652075.1 uncultured Gaiellaceae bacterium
TACTTCCGCCGTGCCGTCCCTGTCTCCTCCGCGTGCAGCTTGTAGGCCTCGACGATCCGCTGTACGAGCTTGTGCCGCACGACATCCTCGTGGCCGAAGCGGATGAAAGCGATGCCGTCGATCGACCCGAGGATGTCCTGCACCTGGATGAGACCCGAAGCTTGCTCGCGAGGGAGGTCGACCTGCGTCACGTCACCCGTGACGACCACCTTCGAGCCGAACCCGAGCCGGGTGAGGAACATCTGCATCTGCTCGGGGCTCGTGTTCTGCGCCTCGTCGAGGATGATGAAAGAGTCGTTGAGCGTACGGCCGCGCATGAAGGCAAGGGGCGCCACCTCGATCGTTCCACGCTCCATGTACGTGTTCAGCCGCTCCGCGTCGAGCATGTCGTAGAGCGCGTCGAAAAGCGGTCGGAGATACGGATCGACCTTCGCCAGCATGTCCCCCGGGAGAAAGCCGAGCCGCTCCCCCGCCTCGACCGCGGGGCGCGTGAGAATGACGCGCGCGACCTGCCGCTCCTGCAATGCCGCGACGGCTGCGGCCATCGCCAGGTAGGTCTTGCCCGTGCCTGCCGGGCCGATCCCGAACGTGACCGTGCAATTCCGGATCGCGTCCACGTAGCGCTTCTGGGTCACGGTCTTCGGCGCGATCTGCTTGCCGCGATGGCGCCAGACCACGTCGCTGAAGACGTCCTGAACGTTCTCGGCCTGGTCGATCGCGTTGAGGACGGCATCGACCGTCGCCGGCCCGATCTCCTGCCCGGTCTCTACGAGCTCGACCAATTCGTCGACGACCGCGCGGGCCTCGGCGACGTGGATGTCGTCGCCCGAGATGGTGAGCCGATTTCCGCGCAGGAGAATCGTGCACTCGAGGCGGTCGCGGAGAGCGTCGAGAACGCCGTCGCCGATCGTCGCCAGTTCGGCGGCGACGTCGTTGGAGACATCGAGGGTCTGTTTCACCTGCTGCACGCGCTCAGTGTAGGCGCGACCCTCGGGCGTAGCTACGCGAGCTTCTCCTTGACCAGTTGACTGACGACCGACCCGTCCGTCCTGCCCGATACCTGCGGCATCACGTCGGCCATGACGCGACCGAAGTCGCGCATGCTCGTGGCGCCGTTCTCGGCGATGGCGTCGTCCACGATCTCCTCCAGCTCAGCCTCCGTGAGCGGCTCGGGCATGAACTCCTGCAGCACCGAGAGCTCTTGCTCCTCGGCCGCCGCCTGCTCCTCCCGCCCGCCGCTACGGAATGCCTCGGCCGCCTCGATGCGGCGCTTGCGCTCGCGCTGGAGCACCTGGAGCTCCTCGTCGTCCGACAGCGGGCGCTGCAGTTCCTTCTCCGCCGAGCGGAGACTCGCGAGGATGAGCCGGAGCGCGTCGCGCCGGTCGGCGTCGCGCGCGAGTGTCGCCTGCTTCACCTCGTCCTCCATGCGCGCGATGAGACTCATCGGCCGCTCTCCGGCCGATGAGTTGTGGAAGGGGCGTAAGGGGAAACCGAGAGGTTTCCCCTATTGCTCTCCTCTGCCCACGCGGCGATCTCAGCGGCGCGGGGGTTGAGGCGACCCTTAAAGAAGGGAGCTCGTGAGGGAAACATGGTTTCCCTCACGGGAGTGAGCCGCAGGCGAGCGACGCTCATGCAAGGGGTCCCTTGAGTTGGCCGCCGAGCACGTGCCAGTGGAGGTGGAAGATCGTCTGGCCGCCGCCCTCGCCCACATTCACGACGACGCGATAGTCATCGAGGCCGGCCTCGCGTGCGGTCCTCGCGACGAAGTCCAGCATGCGCTTCGCCTCGTCGGCCGGAAACTCCCCGATCTCGCGGAAGCTCGGGACGTGCCGCTCGGGGAGGACGAGCAGGTGCGTTTCAGCCCTCGGGTTGATGTCACGGATCGCGACGAACCCGTCGGCCTTCGCGACGTGGTCGCCCTCCTGTACGAGCTTGCAGAAGAGGCAATCCTCAGGCAGCGAGGATCCCTTCCTCCGAAACGCCCGCTCCGCGAACCCGGACGAACTCGCCGACCGGAGCCTGGACGAGCCAGGGCGAGTAGTCGTCTCCGTAGCCGCGGCCGGGCCGATCAACGAGGACGACGTCATCTGCGCCGATCTTCTCACGCCAGCGCGCGAGACACGCCGCTTCCGACGCTGCACGCAGGCGCGCGCCCCGCTCCTTCTTCACGTCGGGCGCCACGGCGTCGTCTCCGGCCGTGACCGTTCCGGGCCGCGGCGAGTACGGGAAGACGTGGACTTTCGTGATGCCGGCTGTCTCGACGACCGCGAGCGTGTTCCGGAACGCGTGCTCGGTCTCGGTCGGAAAACCGACGATCGCATCGGTCGTGAGGTTGAAGTCGGCGAGCGGTTCGAGCCGGCGCAGGTACGTCGCGGCGCTGTAGCGGCGTGCCATGTCCCGGAGGACCCGGTCGTCTCCGGACTGCAGCGGGACGTGCAGATGCCGACTGACATTCGCCGTGTCCCGCAGCGCCGATACGAGCTCACGGTCGACGTGGTTGATCTCGATCGACGACAGCCGTAACCGTTCCAGGCCCGGAACGGCGCCGACCTCGCGTACCAGACGTGGCAGGCTATAGCCGGCCGCGCGGTCTCGATAGCAGCCGAGGTTGATCCCGGTGAGGACGATCTCCCGGTGCCCGTGCGCGACGCGCCGCCGCACTTCGTCCAGCACGGCCGAGGCGGCGCGGCTCCGCGATCCACCGCGAACGATTGGGATGACGCAGAAGTTGCAGGCGAAGCTGCAGCCGTCCTGGATCTTCACGAAGGCGCGCACGCGGTCGAGGCGTGCGTCGGCCTGAACGCATCCGATCGCACCCACGTCCCCGGCCACGAAGGCCGGTGTCTCCTCACTCGGCCTGGGAACGACGATCACGTTGGCGGGTAGACCAGAGAACGCATCGCCGGCGAGATTCGCCGCACAGCCCGTCACGTAGACGCGCGTGTGCGTGCGCGCCGCGCGGGCGGCTGCCTGGCGCGACTTTCGGACCGCCTCGTGGGTGACGCAGCACGTGTTGACGACCGCGACCTCGGCGCCGCCGTCAGGGCGTTGTTCGACGTGGCCGTCTGCGAGCAGCCGCTCCCGGACTTCCTGCGCGTCCGTGTGGGAGACCTTGCAGCCGAGAAAACGGAGCGAGAACGTCGTCACCTTTCTGATGCTAACTGGCCTCGGAGCCCGGCTTTCACGCTGTCCCGTAATGATCCGCCGCCCAACCGCCGCGCGTGATGCGCCGTAGATGCCTGAATCCGGGAAGCGGCGTATCGTCGGTCGGGAGGTACCCCGACGTCGCAAGGGTTCTGGAACGCAGTCGAGGCGCGAGCGCCTCGACCGACGTGCGGGTGATGTTTGCGATTGCGACCTCTGCGGCGGGAGCCTCTTCGTCAAGCA
>CATPAS010000062.1 GCA_955652075.1 uncultured Gaiellaceae bacterium
ACGAGGAGGTGAGCCGCCTGTACAACCTGGGGCACAAGCCGTTGCCCGCTCAAAGCGAGGTGATCGGCGCGGTCAATGACGCCGCGCGGCCCACCGACGTCGTCGTCTGCGCTGCCGGATCCATGCCCGGCGATCTGCACAAGCTCTGGCGCACGCGCGACCCGAAGGGCTACCACGTCGAGTACGGGTACTCGTGCATGGGCTACGAGATCGCCGGCGGACTCGGCGTGAAGCTGGCGGCGCCCGAGCGCGAGGTGTACGTCATGGTCGGCGACGGTTCCTACCTCATGCTCTCGAGCGAGATCGTCACGTCGATCCAGGAAGGCCTGAAGCTGACGATCGTGCTCGTCGACAACCACGGCTTCAGCTCGATCGGCAGTCTCTCCCGCTCCCTCGGCACAGACGGCTTCGGGACACAGTACCGCTACCGGCAGAACGGATCGCTCGGCCTCGACAGCGACAGCTCGCCGGCGCCGTTGCTCCCGGTAGATCTCGCCGCGAATGCGGAATCGCTCGGCGCGAAGGTGATCCGCTGCAGCACGGTCGACGAGCTCCGCAGCGGACTGGAGGCGGCGAAGGGCGAGGACTCGACCGTCGTCCTCGCGATCGAGGGCGACCGCTACGAGGGAGTGCCGGGCTACGAAAGCTGGTGGGACGTCCCGGTCGCCGAGGTCTCCGAAGTCGACGCCGTCCAGGCGGCGCGCGTAGCCTACGAGCAGGCTCGCACCCCGACCTAGTGGCTCTGAGCCGCTAAGTCGTTCAGCCGCTTCCCACGACCTGGACGTGCGAGCTCTAGAGCGAAGCGTGCTCGGTTAGCCAAGCGCGGTTCCGGATCTGCGAAACCTCGGCGTCTGCGGCGTCCCGCGGCGATTGCGGGACCATGTCCTGCTCCACGACCAGCCAGCCCGCGTACTGCGAGCGCACGAGTTCCTCGAAAAAGCTCTCCAGGTCGACGTCGCCCGTTCCGAGCTCGCAGAACACACCGCGGCGCCAGGCCTCCGGCATGTCGGCGCGGTCGGCGATCACGCCTGCGAGCACGTCGTTCCGCACGTCCTTGACGTGCACGTGGTTGATCCGCTCAGCCCAGTCGCGAAGCGCCACGGTCGGGTCGCCTCCACCCAGAGCGAGATGACCCGTATCGAGCAACAGGCCCACGTCCGTGAGCTCGAGCAGGCGCTCGATCTCCCACGGCGCCTCGACGAAGGTGGCGGTGTGATGGTGGAACGTCGGCTCGAATCCACGTGTGCGTGCGAGGTCGGCGGCGCGCGCGACGCCCTCGGACAGCCGCCGCCAGCCGGCGGTATCGAGGCCGATCGTCTGATCCGACGCGGCCCGACCCGGAAACCGCGCGCGCTCAGGGGAGCCCGCGTCCGCAAGCACGGCTTTGGCCTCGGTCCCCTCGGCAGCTGCGAACAGGTCGAGCGTTGCGCCCATGGCGGCGAGGTCTTCCGCCCAGTGCTCGGGCTCGCTGAAGCGGATCGGGATGTAGCCGCCGACCAGCGCGAGGCCGTACTCCTCGAGTCGCTCGCGCAGGTTGTCGCGCTGTCCCAGGTAACCGGGAGGGCCGAGCTCCGTTCCCACGTAGCCCGCGCCGGCCATGGCGGCGAGCACACGTTCGGGCCCGGGGACGTCGGGCAGGACACCGACGGTGATCTCGAAGGCCCCGTAGCTGCACGGCGCGTTCGCGACGCGGATGCTGCTCAGTGCCGCCGTCCTTCGAGAGTGACGAGCGGCACACGCGGGTCGGGCTCCAGGTTCGCCCAGGCGGGGCGAATCCATGCGAGCGCCGGGTCGTCGGCGGACGCCATCGACCGGCGATCTCCCGCGAGGCCGTTCAGGTAGTAGAGGTCATAGCCGTGTGCAGCCGCAGTCGTGTGGTAGCCGTGCGGCACGAGCAT
Organism: uncultured Gaiellaceae bacterium; assembly: GCA_955652075.1. Classification (GTDB taxonomy): domain Bacteria; phylum Actinomycetota; class Thermoleophilia; order Gaiellales; family Gaiellaceae; genus 3-1-20CM-4-69-9. Next base: position 1,899 of record CATPAS010000062.1, read on the forward strand.
GATGTCGCCGTCGCGCACGGTCTCCGTGAGGTCCGTTCCATGCTGCGGGCTGTAGAGACGCTGCACCGCGAACGCACCCGGCGGCTCGCTCGGGATGCGGTAGTAGTAGACCTCCTCCAGCACGACCTCACCGGGCGGACGATCCTCGTCGTGCTTGTGCGGGGGATAGCTCGACCAGTTCCCCGCCGGAGTGAACACCTCCACCACCAGCAGACGCTGCGCGGGAAACTCGGGCTTGATGATGTGATTGATCTGCCGCGTAGCGTTGCCCGAGCCGCGCACCTCGATCTCGACCTCGTCCGGCGTTAGCAGTCTGGGCTCGAGCTGTTCGTCGGCGAGCGCTCCCGAAACTGCGACCTCGACGTCGCCCAGCGCCACCAGCGTGTACTCGGTGTCGCGTGGGAGGTAGAGGGCCCAAGGCATGCCGTCGAAGACGCTCTCGCGTTCGCCGAGCTCCCAACGTTCGCCATCGCTTTCGACCGCGCACCTGCCGCCCAACGGCACGAGCGCGATCTCTTCGCCGTCGGTCTGCCGCGAGACCCGCTCGCCGTCGCGCAGGCGTTCGATTCGGAACGACAGGTAACTCCACGACGCCGACGCCGGGTCGACCACGTCCCACTCGCCATGGCGGAGCAGCAGTTCCGTCACGCAAGCTCCGCCTCGAGCTCTTCGAGTCTCGGCATCGCTTCCGAGCATGCCAGCTGCGACGCCACGATCGCGCCGGCGACGGTCCCGCGACGCACTGCTTCGTCGAGCGGCAGGTCCGCGTGCAGGCTCTGCACGAAGGCGGCGACGAATGCATCGCCGGCGCCGAGCCCGTTGACGACCTCGACCGGGTGCCCCGGCACGTCGACTTCACGACCTTCGTGGAAGAGCAGCGCGCCGCGCTCCCCCCGCTTGAGCACGAGCGTGCGCATGCCGAGCTCGAGCAACGCGTCCGCTTGTCCCGCGGCGGCTTCGACTTCCGCTTCGTTGCCGATGACGATGTCCGCGTGCCCCGCTGCAGTTCGAGCGAGCTCGCCATATTCGCCGGCTCGTTCCCAGAGGGTCGGGCGCCAGTCGAGGTCGAAGATCGTCGTGCCGTTGTGCGCCTCGAGGGCGGCGAGGGTCGTCTCGCGGCTCGGCGTTTGCGCGAGGCCGGTGCCGGTCGCCAGCAGAAACGGCGTCGCCGCGACTTCGGCGCCGTCGAAGTCCTCCGGCGCGAGCTGCCAGTCCGGCGCAGTTGGATAGCGGTAGAAGGTGATCGGGAAGTTGTCGGGCGGCCAGACCTCGCAGAACGTCGGCGGTGTCATGAGGCGTTCGTCGACGGCAAGGAAGCGTACGTCGACGCCCTCCGCTGAAAGGAAGTCGCGCACGAACTCGCCGTGTGGATCGGGGCCGACGCGCGAGACGATCGCCGGAGTCAGCCCGAGCCGGGCGAGCCCGGTCGCAACGTTGCCGGCGAAGCCGCCGACGAAGCGGGTGTACGTGCGCACTTTGCGCAACGGAGTCCGGAGCTGGTTCGGGTACAGGTCGATGCCCACGCGCCCGAGCACTGCGACGTCGATCATGCGGCCATTTTCCTTTGGAACGAGATGCGGTGCTGCGAGAAGGCACCGAATGACGCCGAGCATTTCTTTTGGACGTTCAACGTCAGCGCGGGATTAGTCTTCGCGTCACCACCGAGGGACTGTCCCTTAAACATGTCTCGATCCGTGGCTCGGTCGGTCACTCTCGCGGACGTAGCTCAGAGGGAAGAGCACCGGGCCGCCAACCCGGTTAGGACCGTCCGATTCGGGTTGTCCGTTTCACAGGTCCGT
>CATPAS010000063.1 GCA_955652075.1 uncultured Gaiellaceae bacterium
AGTTTCTCGCGAGCGTGAAAACATGAGCTTCGTCGAGCTAACAGGCCCCGCGAAGCTGGACCGCCGCACGAAGAATCTCGTCAAGCGACTTTCTGCCGACGACATCGCGATCATCGACCACACCGATCTCGATCGCGTCTCGGCCGAAGCACTGCTCGAGTCAGGGGTGCGTGTCGTGGTCAATGTCGCCTCGTCGCAATCCGGACGCTTTCCGAATCCCGGACCGCTCGCACTCGTACGTGGGGGTATCCGGCTGATCGACGTGACGGCGGACGGTCTCTTCGAGCACGTGCACGAGGGGGAGCTTCTGACCGTGCGCGGCGCCGGTCTCTATCGAAACGGGACCTGCCTCGCAACGGGACGCGTGCTCGAGGAGCGGGAGCTCGAACGGACGCTCGCCGAGCAGCGCGGCCGAGTGACCGAGGCGCTCGAAGCATTCGCGGAGAACACGATGCGCTACCTGCGCGAGGAAGGGAAGCTTCTCGCCGACGGGATCGACTTCCCACCCGTGAAGACGCGCTTCCGTGACCGCCATGCACTCGTGGTTGCGCGGGGCCCCGGCTACAAGCGCGACCTGCGCATGGTGAAGCCCTATATTCGCGCCTTCAAGCCGGTCCTGATCGGCGTGGACGGCGGTGCCGATGCGCTGCTGGAGGCCGGCTACACGCCGGACGTGATCGTCGGCGACATGGACTCCGTGTCGGACCAGGCCCTGCGAAGCGGCGCGGAGGTTCTCGTCCACGGATATCTCGACGGCGCGGCGCCTGGGGAAGAGCGGGCAATGCAGCTCGGTGTGGCCTATGAGGTTGTGCGAGCGACGGGAATCAGCGAGGACCTGGCACTGCTGCTTGCCCAGGAGAAGGGGTCGGAGCTGATCGTTGCCGTCGGGACTCATTTCAACCTGATCGAATTCCTCGAGCGCAACCGCGCGGGCATGTCGTCGACCTTCGTCACGCGCTTGAAGGTCGGCGAGATCCTCATCGACGCGAAGGGCGTCTCGCGTCTGGCGAGCAGGCAGGTTGGTATCTGGCCGCTGGTGCTCTTCGCCCTGGCGGGCCTGGGCGCGATTGCCGTCGCGGTGGCGGTGTCTCCGGCGTTGCGCCATCTGATCGAGTACCTCGCGCTGCGGTTGCGCGACGTGCTCGGGATCGGCTGAAACGAGGCACAGGGCATGCCTCGAGCCTCCGCCTCGCGTGAGCTGCTGGCAAGGCGCGGCGAAGTCTGGGCGTTCATCGCGGAGCCGCACCATCTTTCGGATTGGTGGCCTGGGATCGGCGGCGTCCAGCCGGACCGGCGCGGGTTCGCCGAAGGAGCCCGCTGGGGTGTCAGCGACACCGGCCGGCCTGCGCTGCTCCGGCGTGCGACGTCGAGCGGGATGCTGCTGGTGCGCGGCGTCCAGACGCCCGAGCGCTTTGCCTGGACGCTTACCGGCGACCGCATCGACGTCGAGCTTCGGCTCGAGGAGCACGGGCCGGACCGGACGATCGCGACGCTCGACGTTGAGTCGCCCTGGCTCTACGGCTTCAGCCGCGCCCTTCCCCGGAGAGCCCTGACTCGTCTACACGCCTTGTGCCAGACTGCGGCTGAGCTCTAACGGGCTCCTCGCCTTCTGATGTTCGATTTCCGCTACCACGTCGCGTCCCTTGCCGCGATTTTCTTCGCGCTCGTCATCGGCATCCTCGTCGGCGTTGCCCTCGCATCACACGGGCTCGGCAACACAGAGCGAAAGCGACTCGAGGAGGACCTGCGCCGCGCGGAGAGCCAGGCCAACGTGCTCAGAACCCAGGTCGCGACACTGGTGAATGCCGGCGCAGCCGATCGTGCTTTCGTGGAGGGGACCTACAGGGACGTGATGGCGAACCGGCTGAAGGGCAAGAAGATCGCCGTGCTCTTCGTCGGTTCCTCCGACAACGTCAGCCTCTCTGCAATCACACAGGCTTTGTCTGACGCAACGTCAGGGCCGCCGCTGCGAATCAGGTTCATCAAGGTTCCTATTGATCCAGCTGCTCTCTCGACGAGGCTCGCAACGAAGCCCCTCCTCGCAAGCTACTCCACTCCGGACCAGCTCAAGAATCTCGGTCGCCACCTGGGACAGGAGTTCGTGTCGGGGACGGACACGCCGTTGTGGAATGCGTTGCAGAACCTGATCGTCGAGGAGAAGGTCGGTCCGTCGAAACCAAAGGTGGACGGTGTCGTGATCGTCCGCACGGTGAAGCCGCAGACCGGACCGACAGCTCTCTTTCTCAAGGGTCTTTACGCGGGTCTCGCCGATATCGGCGTTCCTGTGATCGGTGTGGAGCGTGCGAGCGAGGCGGTCAGCGCGATCAAGGCATTCCACCGGGCAGGTTTCTCGACGGTCGACGACATCGAGATGCGGAGTGGGAAGCTCGCCCTGGTGGCACTGCTGGCGGACCCGATGCTGACCGGTAGCTACGGGATCAAGAAGTCCGCGCAGGCTCCCCTGCCTGCCATCGCCCCCTTGCCGGCGACGGCAGGTGGATGAGCCGCTGACCATCCTCGTCCCCGCTCGAGACGAGGAGAGCGTGATCGGGACGACCATTGCGCGACTGCACAAAGCGTTTCCGGACGCCGAGGTCATCGTCGCGGACGACGGCTCGCGCGATCGCACGGCCGACGTCGCGGAGGAGGCGGGCGCCGTCGTCCTGCGCCTACCGCGTCGCGGGAAGGGCCAGGCCCTTTCGGCTGCCGAGCGTGCCGCGCCGCCGGGAGCGCTGCTGCTCTGCGACGCCGATCTCTCAGGCGAGCTCGAACCGCTGCTCGACGGGGGCGGCGATCTGAACGTCGCCGCATTCGCCGAACGACGGGGGGGCGGCTTCGGCCTGGCGAAGCGCGTCGCCCGGGGTCTGATCGACGTGCTCGGCGGCATCGACGTGCGCGAGCCGCTTTCGGGCCAGCGCGTGCTCACTGCCGCGGCGCGGACCGCGTGCTTTCCGGTTGCAGCCGGGTTCGGCTGCGAGGTGAGGATGACAATCGACACGGTGCGCGCGGGGCTGCGCGTCCGCGAGGTAGAGCTCCCTCTGGGCCACCGTGCCACGGGCCGTGACCTCGCCGGGTTCGTTCATCGCGCGCGGCAGCTGCGTGACACGGTTTACGCCTGCGGGCCGCTCGGGATCAACTTCCACGGCCTGCGCTTGCCGCTCGTCGGCTGGAAGGTCGGCGTGACGAACGGCCCCGCCGTCGCCGCAGTGGCGGCACTCGGCCTGGCCGACGATCTGTGGAGCGGCCCGGAGCGCGGCTTTCGCGGTCATCTGGAAAGCGGCCGGACGACCGGCGTGCTGAAGCTGGTCGGCATCCCTCTGGTCGGGTTGCTTGCAACCCGGCGGGTCTCCGGCGCGCTGCTGGTCGGTCTCGCGGCCAACGCGCTCAACCAACTCGACACGCGTCCGGGCCGCGCCCTCAAGGTGTATCTGGCCGCAGCCCTGCCGCTCGATGCCCCGGTCGGAGTCGCCGTCCTGCTGCTTCCCTACGATCTTCGCGAGATGGCGATGCTCGGAGACGCAGGGTCGAACGCGCTGGGCGCCCTGCTAGGCTTGAATTCCGTGAAGCGATTCACGGGAAGAGGCCAGTGGGTGGCAATCGGCGCCCTAGCCGGCCTCACCATCCTCGGAGAGCGAAACTCCATCGGCGCCTGGATCGAGCGGGCACCCGTTCTCTCGTGGATCGACCGGCTGGGCCGCGCATGAGCTCCTCGGCCCGCCCAACGAAGTACGTCTTCGTCACGGGCGGCGTCGTCTCGGCTCTCGGCAAGGGGATCGTCGCCGCGTCGCTCGGGCGGCTGTTGAAGGCGCGCGGGTTGCAGGTCCAGGCGCAGAAGTTCGATCCCTATCTCAACGTCGACCCCGGCACGATGAGCCCGTTTCAGCACGGCGAGGTGTTCGTGACCGAGGACGGCGCGGAGACCGACCTCGACATCGGCCATTACGAGCGCTTCATCGACGAGAACCTGACGCGCGCGGCGAGCCACACAGCCGGCGCGATCTGGGATTCCGTGTTGCGCAAGGAGCGCAAGGGCGAATTCCTCGGCGCGACCGTGCAGGTGATCCCGCACATCACGAACGAGATCAAGAACCGCATTCGCGCAAGCGCGGTCTCGACTCCGACTGATGTGGTCATCAGCGAGATCGGCGGAACCGTCGGCGACATCGAATCGCTGCCGTTCCTCGAGGCTATCCGTCAGTTTCGCCGGGAGGTCGGCGCGGAGAACGTCCTCTACCTGCACGTGACGCTCGTGCCGTTCCTCGAAGCGGCCGGCGAGCTGAAGACGAAGCCGACACAGCATTCCGTCAACGAGCTGCGCCGCATCGGTATCCATCCCGACATAGTCGTCTGCCGCTCACATGAAGAGCTGTCCGCGGACATCCGCGAGAAGATCGCGCTCTTCGCCGACGTCGAGCCCGAAGCGGTAATCGCCTGTCCGGATGTTCCCGATGTCTACGTCGTTCCGTCGCGACTGAAGGCCGAAGGGCTCGACCGTCTGGTCGGCGAGA
>CATPAS010000064.1 GCA_955652075.1 uncultured Gaiellaceae bacterium
CGCCTGCACGAAGTGCGGCAAGTGCCACGCGGCGTGTCCCGCGACGAACTCCGGTTATCCGCTCTCTCCGCGCGACCTGATCCTCGACCTGCGTGAGGTCGCCGAAGGTGCGCTCGGGCTCCGGCACGAGCTGCACGTCGGGCCGCTGCGTGACCCGCACGCGAGCATTCTCGGCGATCCGATCCGTCCTGAGACGCTCTGGTCGTGCATGCAGTGCATGGCCTGCGTCGAGATCTGCCCGGTAGGAATCGAGCACGTCCCGATCATCAACCAGATGCGCCGACGGCTTGTCGAACGCGGCGAGATGGACGCGACGCTTCAGCAGACGCTGGAATCGATCTATGAGACCGGCAACTCCTTCGGGGAAGCAAGCCGTAAGCGCGCGCGCTGGACGAGAGAGCTCGACTTCGACGTAAAGGACATTCGCAAGGAGCCTGCGGAGGTCCTCTGGTTCGTCGGCGATTACGCGTCGTTCGACCCACGCAACCAGCGCGTGACGCAAACGCTCGCCCGCGTGCTCCGCCACGCAGGCGTCGACTTTGGGATCCTGTACGACGCCGAGCGCAACGCGGGTTGCGACGTCCGGCGAGTCGGCGAAGAGGGTCTTTTCAACCACCTGCGTGAGGAGAACGTGGCGGCGATCTCGAACTGCTCGTTCGACCGGATCCTGACGTGGGACCCGCACTCGTTCCACACGCTCCGGAACGAATACGGAGCATACGACGTCGACTGGACCGTCGTCCACCACTCGCAGCTCCTGCTCGAGCTCCTCGCTGACGGCCGCCTCGCGCCGAAGAAGCCGCTCGGCTACCGGATCACGTACCACGACCCCTGCACGCTCGGCCGTTACAACGGCGTCTACGACGAGCCGCGGCAGGTGCTCGCGGCGATAGACACGGAGCTGGTCGAGATGCCCCGGAGCCGCGACAACTCGTTCTGCTGCGGCGCCGGCGGCGGGCGGATCTGGATGACGGAGCTCAAGCGTGAGGACGCGCCCCGGCCGAGCGAGCAACGGATCGACGAGGCTGTTGCGCTGGGCGGCATCGACTACTTCGTCGTGTGCTGTCCGAAAGACGTGACGATGTACGAAGACGCAATCAAGACGTCCGGTCACCAGGGCGAGATCGAGCTGCGCGAGCTGACGGAGCTCGTGTGGGAGTCGCTGGACCTCTCGATGCCGGTGGCGGCCGGCGAGCGAGGTGGAGAGGAGGAGCACGCATGAGCAAGGAAACCGCGTTCCATCCGCGGCTGAAGGCGCTGACGGACGAGTGGATGGATCTCTTCGGCTACTGGGCGCCGCTGAGCGTGACGGACACGCTCGAGGAGTACCGCGCGGTCCGCGAGACCGCAGGGCTGATGGACTTCACGATGCTACGCAAGGTCGACCTCGATGGTCCGGGCGCGCTCGAGCTCGTGAACCGGGTCGTCACGCGCGACGTCTCGAAGCTCGAGCCGGGGCAGATCGCCTACGGCGCGCTGTGCGCCGAGGACGGGAAGATGGTCGACGACTGCACCGTCATGCGGCGGGACGCCGCCGGCGACCGCGTCCGCTTCTGCGGCGCAAACGACCGCGACTACGAGATCTACTCCCGACTCGCCGAGGGAACGCAGATCCAGGTCCGCGAGTTCACGGACGAGATGCCGCACCTGTGTCTCCAGGGACCGCTGAGCCGGCAGATGCTGCAGCCGCTCGCGAACCAGGACCTCTCGAATGCGTCCTTTCCGTACTACCGTTTTCGCGAGGACGTCGAGATCGCGGGCATCCCGATCTTCATGACGCGGCTCGGCTACACAGGTGAGCTCGGGTACGAGCTCTGGGTCGATCGGGGCCGCGCGCTAGAGCTGTGGGACGCCCTCGTCGAGGCGACGGAGCCGCAGGGAATGAAGCTCATCGGAATGGCAGCGCTCGACCTCTTCCGGATCGAGGGGGGCTTCATCATCGGTGGCGTCGAGTACGACCCGACCGTGTCCCCGTACGAGTGCGGTCTCGGCTGGTCGGTCGCGCTCGAAAAAGGAGAGTTCCAAGGACGCGCCGCCCTCGAGCGTGACCGCACTGCGACCGCGCTCCGGCTCACGAGTGTCGTGCTCGAATCGGGGGGCGACGATGCGAGCGGCGCCCCGCTGTCCGTCGACGGCGCGGAGGTCGGGTTCGTGACGCAGGCGATCGTCTCGCCATACCTCGACGGCAAGACCGTCGGGCTTGCCAAGGTGCGTAAGGAGCAGACCGAAGCGGGGACGAAGGTGACGGCACGCGTCGGGGAAGCCGCCGTCGCCGGCGAGATCGTCCGTCATCCCGTGTACGACCCGGAGCGCAGGCGGGCGAAGGAGACCTAGAAAAGGCCGACCGTGCGCCCGTCCTCGTCGATGTCCACCTCGAAGGCGGCGGCCTTTCTCCCGAGCCCCGGCATCGTCATGATCTCGCCGCAGAGCGGCACGAGCCACCCGGCGCCCGTATAGGCGCGCACGTCGCGGACGTGCAGCGTGAATCCGGTCGGTGCGTTCAGGAGCGTCGGATCGTCCGAGAGCGAGAGGTGCGTCTTCGCCATGCACATCGGCAGTTCGCCGAGCCCTTGCTCCGCGAAGCGCGCGATTCTTTGCTCGGCGACCGGGAGAAAGTGGACGTTGTCAGCACCGTAGACGCGCCTGGCGATCGCCTGGACCTTGGCCGGAATGGGCGCGTCGAGCGGGTACGTGTGCTCGAACGAGTTCGTCTGTGCGGCGGCGTCGATCACAGCCTCAGCGAGCGCCGTCGCGCCTGCGCCGCCACGCTCGAAGCCTTCGTTCGCCTCGGCTGCGTGAGCGCCGTGCTCGACGGCGAGGCGGCGCACGAGCTCGACCTCCTCGTCGGTGTCGCCGGGGAAGCGGTTCACGGCGACGACCGCCTTCAGCCCGAAGCCGGAGATGATGTCGAGATGCCGCGCGAGGTTTGCGGCCCCGCGGTCGATCGCGTCGAGCCCTCCGTCCGGGTCGCCGCCGTGGTGCTTGAGGGCGCGCGCCGTCGCGACGAGCACGATTGCGCTCGGACTGAGCTCGCCGACTCTGCAGACGATGTTGAGGAACTTCTCCATGCCCATGTCCGAGCCGAAGCCGCTCTCGGTGACGACGTAATCGCCGAGCTTGAGCGCGACGCGGTCGGCGACGAGCGAGTTGTTGCCGTGGGCGATGTTCGCAAACGGACCGCAATGGATGAAAGCCGGCTGCCCCTCGAGCGTCTGGACGAGGTTCGGCTTGAGCGCGTCCTTCAGCAGCACGGTCATCGCGCCTGCGGCCCGCAGTTGCTCAGCCGTCACGGGCTCGCCCTCGTAGCTTTGCGCGACCGTGATCGCGCCCAGCCGTGAGCGCAGATCGGCCAGGTCGCGCGAGACGGCGACGATCGCCATCACCTCCGAGGCGGCAGTGATGTCGAAACCGGTCTGGCGGACGTAGCCGTTGGCTCGACCGCCAAGCCCGACCACGACGTCACGAAGCGCCCGGTCGTTCATGTCCATGCAGCGCCGCCACGTGACGCTCAGCGGGTCGATGCTGAACCCGTTTCCGTGCAGGATGTGCGCGTCGACGATCGTCGCCAGCAGGTTGTTCGCCACACCGATCGCATGGATGTCGCCCGTGAAGTGGAGGTTGAGCTCCTCCATCGGCACGACCTGCGCGTATCCGCCGCCGGCAGCGCCGCCCTTGATCCCGAAGACGGGTCCGAGCGACGGTTCGCGCAGACAGAGAACCGGCTTCACGCCGACGGTGCCGAGCCCCTGCGTGAGCGAGACGGAGGTCGTTGTCTTCCCCTCGCCCGCTCTCGTTGGCGTGATCGCCGTAACGCAGATGAGCTTGCCGTCCGCGACGGAAGCCCGCTTGGCGAGGGCGGACAGGTTGACCTTCGCCTTGTAGTGCCCGTAGAACTCGATCTCGTCCGGCTCGAGGCCCGCGTCCGCGGCGATCTCGGCGATCGGCCGTAGCGCCGCCTGCTGCGCGATCTCGAGACTGGAGGGCAC
>CATPAS010000065.1 GCA_955652075.1 uncultured Gaiellaceae bacterium
CGACGGCAACGTCGACCTTCACGTCGTCGCCACCGACGCTGCCGGCAATACCACGACCTCGGCGGCGGTCACGAGCCTCGTGGACAACACGAAGCCCGCCACGACCGACAACGCTCCGAGCGGCTGGCAGTCCAGCCCGGTCACCGTCAACCTCACCGCCAGCGACGGAGGCTCCGGCGTCAACGTCACCGAATACAGCGTCGACGGCAATCCGAGCTACACCGTCGGCACGAGCGTCGTCATCCCGGCCCCCGCCAACGGCTCGAACGACGGCGCGCACACGATCGCCTACTTCTCGGTGGACAACGCCGGCAACGTCGAGACGATCAAGAGCACGACGGTGCTGATCGACGCGACTCCGCCGTCCTGCCCGTCCTGCTCGGCGGCCGACTACCTGCGCGGCACGGTCACGCTCAGCGCAGATCCGAGCAGCGGTGCGTCCGGCATCAAGTCCGTCGCCTTCGAGTACACGAATGCGGGCGGCTCGACCTGGACTCCGATCGGGACCGACACGACCGGCCCCGGCCCGTATACAGCCGCCTGGGACACGACGGCTGTGCCGGACGGCCATTACGACCTCCGCATCCTGATCACGGACAACGCCAACAACGTCACCACGACGAGCCTGCCGGACAAGGTCGTCGACAACACGGCGCCCAACGTCGCGCTCGTCGGTGCGCCCACCGAGGGACAGCTCGTGTCCGGCACGATCGCGATCACCGCATCGGCGTCCGATGCGACTTCCCCGATCGCGTCGGTCAAGTTCTTCGTGCGCGGGTCGCTCGTCAGCACGGACACGACGGCGCCGTTCTCGCACAACTGGGATACGACGACCGGGGCAGACGGCGCCGCGACGATCCAGATCGTCGTCGAGGACATGGCCGGAAACACCACAAGCTCCCCGGTGAGAAACGTCTCCGTCGACAATGTCTCGCCCACCCCGACGCTCGCCGATCCGGGCCAGTACCTCAACGGCACCGTCTCGCTCTCGGCCTCGTCCGATGCGGATACGGCCCAGGTCGACTTCGAGCGGCGTCCGGCGGGCGGCGGTTCATGGGTGACGATCGCCAGCGACACGACGACCCCGTGGGGGACGTCGCTCGACACCACGACCCTCACCGACGGTCTCTACGACTTCCGTGTGATCGCCACCGATCAGACCGGCCACACCGGAACAAGCCCCATCCGCGCCAACATTCGAATCGACAACACGGCACCTGCGGGCTCGCTGACGACACCGGCGGACGGCGCCACCGTCGGAGGCACGAGCGTGGCGCTCAGCGGTTCCTACTCCGACGGCGGCTCCGGCGTCGCCTCGGTGCGCTACGAGCTCCGCCCGCCGGGCGGCGGCTCCTGGACGACGATGGCGACCGCGACGAGCGCGCCGTTCAGCGCGACCTGGAATGCGACAACCGTTTCGTCGGGCAGTTACGACGTTCAGCCGGTCATCACCGACCGCGCGGGGAATACCTTCACCGGCCCGATGCGCACGATCACGGTGGATGTCAGCGCGCCGACGGTCGTCCTCACGAATCCGGGCGCCATGATCTCCGGCTCGGTCACTCTGAACGCCACGGTCACCGGCTCGGGCGCAACGCAGGTTGCTTTCGCAGCCTCGCCCGCCGGCGGCGCTGCCTGGTCGTCGATCGGGACGGACGCGAGCGCGCCGTGGAGTACGACGTTCGACACGTCGCAGCTCACGGACGGTGTCTACGACCTGCGAGCAACCGTCTCGGACAACCTCGGCAACACGTCCTCCGACGTCGTCACCGCAATCCGGATCGACAACACCGCCCCGCGCGTCGTCTCGTCGACACCCGGCGAAGGAGTGACGGTGCCGTCGGCAAGCGCCATCGGCCTCGTCACGAGCGAGAATGCGACGCCCATCGGCGTCACGCTCGACGGCAATGCGACCGTGGCGCCGGTCGTGAACGGCACGAACATCGACTATGGGACCGGCACGCTCGGCCTCGGCCCGCACACGCTCGCGGGCGAGCTCCAGGATGCCTCCGGGAAGAAGGCGCCGTTCCGCGTCCACTTCACGGTGTGGAGCGCCTCGAGCTCGGTCGCGCCGCCGGTCGACAAGAACACGACCCCCGGCGCAGCGACAACCGTCGATTCAGCGGACGGCTGGGCCTCGGCCACGATGCCTGCGGGTAACTGGTCGTCGTCGACTGGTGACTGGATCGTGCTCCGCATCGCGCCGGCGGCGCCTCCCACCGGGCTGACGAACGGGTTCGGCGCAGGGCCTGAGACGATCGACGTGACCGCGCGCTGGGCGCTCGCCGGCACGGAGGTCCATCAGTTCAACCGGGCGATCGCCATCCTGATGCGGTCGACCGAGAAGGGTCTCGTTCCCGCGACGTTCGAGAACGGTCACTGGCGCGTCCTCTCGCGCGTTCCCTCCGCGGGCACGCTGCCCACCGGCTGGGACGACGGCTTCTACACGGACGGAGCCGGCTTCCATCTACTGACGAAGCACCTGTCGCTCTTCGGGCTCCTGCGCGACCTCGAGGCTCCGAACCCGCCGCAGAACGTGCGCGGCTATGTCGGGCCGACGGGTCTGACCCTGCGCTGGACGCCGGGGTCGGACAACAGCGGCACCTACGACTTCGTCACGGTGTTCTCGGACTCGACGGATGCCGGACACTTCGGCGTCGGCTACACCGCTGCCAGCATCGGTGCGTGGTCGGCCGGTGATCCCCGCATCTTCCGGTTGAAGGAGACCGACCTCGCCGGAAACGAGAGCTCGCTGACCCAGCCACTGCGCCCGATGCCGTCACTGATCGGCTTGACACCCGACCAGGCGGCCGCACTGCTCGAGCCGCTCGGGTTCACGATCGGCACGATCACGACGGGCGGCACGGGCCCAGCGGGCACCATCTCAGGCCCCGCCGGCCTCGTCCTCGCCGGGCAAGGCTCCGCCATCGACCTCACGGTCTCCTCCGGCAGCGCGCAGACGGGACTCGCGCTGAAGGTGACCACCGCGCCGAGGATGAAGCCGTCCGTGCGGAAGAACATCGCAGCCCGGGTCTCCGTGACCCGAGCTGCACGCGTGACCGCCGAGCTCTTCAGCCCGCGCCGCGTGAAGCTGTACACCTGGCGCTACTCGGCCAAGGCCGGCCAATCGATCGTCAAGCTGCGCCTTCCGCGCCAGGTGCGCCGGCCGGGTGTGTACACCATGCGCTGGACTGCGCGCTCAGGTCGCGAGACGATCTCCCGCAAGATCACGATTCGGTTCATGGCTCGGCGCACCGTCGTGGTCGCACCGGTCCGGGTCCTGCTGGCCGGTCCGGCTGCTCTCAGCGTCAGCGGCTGGTTCCAGACGCGGAAGCCCCTGGTCATCAGCGCCTCGAGCATCGAGCCGACGTTCGACGCCGCAGCCAGCCGCGGCACCAATGTGCACGTGATCGTGGTCGATGTCGACGCATTCGGCCTGTCTCTCATCAATGACCTTCACACGGTGTTCCCCTCGGCGAAGATCGTCGCTCTCACCTCGCAGCCGAACCAGATGGCTACCGCGCTGAAGGCCGGCGCGGCGATTGCCCTGCCTCGGTCGACGCCGGCTTCGACGCTTGCCCGCGTGATCAAGAGGCTGGCGACACCGGCCAAGCGGACTCGCCGCTAAACACGCGGCCTTAGCCCTATCCAAGCCGTGCCTTCGCACGAGCTCGCTCGGTTTCAGCCGCCCGGTTTCCAGAGCGGCTCGTCGCGCCCCGCATCGGCGTTCGCCGTGCGTGCCGCGATGAACAGGAAGTCGGACAGTCTGTTGAGATAGGCGAGCACGAGCGGGTTGACCCCGTTCTCCTCGTTGGCAGCGAGCGCGTCGCGCTCGGCCCGGCGGCACGTGGTCCGCGCAACGTGCAGCCGGGCGGCCGCCTCGGTCCCGCCGGGCAGGACGAAGCTCTTGAGCATCGGCAGGTCGGCGTTCAACTCGTCGCAAAGCTGTTCGAGGCGATCCACGGCGGCCTGGTCGACGCGCAGCCGGTCGGTCAAGCCGAACGGAACGGAGAGGTCGGCGCCGACGTCGAAGAGATCGTTCTGGACCCGATTCAACGGTGTGCGCAGCCGATCGGGAAGGCCCGCCTCCGCAAGTACGACCCCGAGTGCCGCGTTCAACTCGTCGACGGTTCCGAACGCGCCGATGCGACAGTCGAGCTTCGGCACGCGCGACCCATCACCGAGTGACGTCTCGCCCGCGTCACCCGCCCGCGTATAGATGCGGGTGAGCCGAACGGGCTCGTCGCGGCGACGCGAGCTCAAGCGACCCTCCGGAAAGTCGGCACGGAATCGGCACCCATGGGTGCGTCGGACGCCGGTATTGTCGCTCGCAGTGGGTGGTGGGTGACAACCCCCACCCGGGTGGGGACGTGCGCGCGCGTGTACATCAAGAGCTCCAACAGCATCGTCAGCGCACCACCAGTGACCGGTCCGTCATCCCGAGGATGCTGCGCGCGATCACGAGGCGCTGGATCTCACTCGTGCCTTCATAGATCTCTGTGATCTTCGCGTCGCGGTAGTAGCGCTCCACCGGAAACTCCTTGGTGTAGCCGTACCCACCGAGGATCTGGATCGCCTCCGCGGTCTGCCGCCTCGCCATCTCCGAAGCGAACAGCTTTGCCTTCGCTCCCTCCTCAGTGTGCCGTCGGCCCTGTTGCTTCAGCCAGGCTGCGCGATACACGAGCAGACGCGCGGCGTCGATCTCCATCGACATGTCCGCGAGCTTGTGCTGGATCGCCTGGAAGTCGCCGATGCGATGCCCGAACGCGCGCCGTTCTGTGGCGTACTCGCGCGCGACGTCGTAGCCGGCCTGGGCGATGCCGAGCGCCTGCGCGGCAATGCCGATGCGGCCTCCGTCCAGCGTGCCCATCGCGACGCGGAAGCCGCGGTTCTCCTCGTGGAGCAGCCGGCCGCGGCCGACCCGCGCGCCCTCGATGACGATGTCGGTCGTCACGGAGGAGTTGAGGCCGAGCTTCTCCTCGTCGCGGGTCACGCGCACGTGCTCCGCGTCGAGGATGAACGCGCTCACGCCCCGAGCCCCGGCTGTCTCGGGATCGGTGCGTGCGAACAAGATGAACGTTCCCGCGTGACTGCCGTTGGTGATCCATTGCTTCGCGCCGGTGA
>CATPAS010000066.1 GCA_955652075.1 uncultured Gaiellaceae bacterium
GATCAGGAGCAGCAGCCGGCGGACGATGTACCGAAGCATTTCAATCGTCCGCCGGCGTTCTGCTCAGTTCCTACTGTCCTCCGATGGAAACGCCTTGGAACGGATCCGTTCCGACCGGGCTCGCGACGTAGCCCTTCACCGTCTTTTCGAATCCAAGTGCCGGGCGCGAGTGTGCGTACGGCACTGCAGGCAGGTACTTCATGATCATGATGTTCGCCTGCTTGTAGAGCGCGATCCGCTTCGCGAGACTCTTCTCCCCCTGCGCCTTCGTCAGGATGTTGAAGATCGCCGCGTTATGGAACCCGAACTGCGGGTTGGGCGTCCGGAAGAACGTGCCCAGGAAGTTATCCGGGTCACCGAAGTCGCCCGTCCAACCGATCATGTTCAGGTCGCCGGCCGTGCCGTCGTTCACGTGCTTGACATAGTCCGGCCGCCACGGTGCGCTGTGCGCCGTGACGCTGAACCCCGAATTCTCGAGGCTGGCCGAGAAGGCCTCGAAGTTCCGCTTCGGGTCGGGCATGTACGGCCGTGAGACCCCCGTCGGATACCAGAAGTCGACCTTGCATGGCACGTGGCAGCTCGACGAGTTGAGCAGTGCCTTCGCCTTCGTCGGGTTGTACGGGTACTGCATCACCTTGTTCGTCCAACCGAAGAGCTGCGGCGGCTCGAACTCTTTCGCGACCTGGCCTCGGCCGGAGTAGAACGAGTTGACGACCGACGCGCGGTCAAGTCCGTAGGCGACTGCCTGGCGGACCTTGATGTCGTTCATCGGCGATCCGGGGCCTTGATGGATCGTCACGTAGGCGACGTTGAACGACGGTCTGTCCAGGACCTTGAGCTTCGAGTTCGACTTGATCGTCGCGATGTGCTCGGGAGCGACGAGATCGTAGCCCTGTACCTCGCCGGTCTGCAGGGCCTGCAGCCGCGCGGAGTTGTTCGAGATCGGCCGGATGATCAGCGTCGAGATCTTCGCCTTAGGGCCCCAGTAGCTCCTGTTCGCGGCGAGGACGAGCTTTTCGCCCACCGTCCACGAGACGAACTTGAACGGCCCGGTGCCGGTCGGGTGGCTGAACGCATACGACCCGGTCGGATAGAACGTGCCGTTGCGCAGCTCGCCGCTGTCCGCGCCGTACTTCTTCAGCGCGGTCGGGCTCTGGATCGCGAACGACGAGATCACCTGCCCCGGCAGGAACGGACCTGACGGCGTACGGAGGTGGATCGTCACGGAGTACTTCCCGTGCGTCGTGCAGCCGATGTAGAGGCTCGGCGACAGGTCGGCGCTGCCGTTGTGCTTGAAGCCTCCGAAAACCGTCTGCCAGTAATACGTTGCAGAGGCATCCTGGAATGCTCCGGTGAAGTTGTACTGGCGGTTGTAGTTGTAACAAACGGCCGCCGCGTTGAACGGCGTGTTGTCCTGGAACTTCACGTTGCGACGGAGCGTGAACGTCCAATCCTTCGCATTCTTCGACGACCACTTCGTGGCCAGTGCCGGCTGGATCAGCGTCGTGCCCGGCTTCAGCTTGACCAGGCTCTCAAAGATCTGCTCGGTGACACGGAACGACTCGCCGTCCGAAACCAGCGCCGGATCCAGGTACGTGGGATCCGCCGCGCCGGCAAAGACGAGCGTCACGGCCTTCGAGGCTCCGCCTGCAGTCCCAGCAGCGACCAACACCAACACCGCCGCCAGAGGCAGGACGAGCCTTCTGAAATTCCCCCTCACACAAACTCCTTTCGTCGTCCCGCCCTCCAGGCGGACGCACAATTATGAACGGAAGGTTAAGCCTTCTCAACATAAGACGCGGTCCGCAGAAAAACGATTGAGGGCGGCCTTTGGGCCGCCCTCAAGTCCGATCGATACCCGCCGGGTTAGGCGGCGAGAGAGATCAGATCTCGTAGCGCCGAGAGCCGGGCGAGAGCCTGGCCCTCGAGCTGCCGGACGCGCTCGCGCGTCAGGTCGAGCTCGTGACCGATCGCCTCGAGCGTCCAGGGCTCGCCCTCGAAGCCGAAGCGGAGCTCCAGGATGCGGCGCTCGCGCTCGGGCAGGGCGTCGAGAGCCCGCCGGACGCCCTGGCGCCGGAGCGACTCCTCGGCCTCGTCGAACGGATCGGCGGCCTCGCGATCGGCGAACAGGTCTCCGAGCTCGCCCTCGTCGTCAGCGCCGACCGTCTGGTTCAGCGAGACGGAGGCCTGAGCGGCGCCCAGAGCCTCGTCGACGTGCTGGATCGGAAGGCCGGTCGCCTCGGCGAGCTCGTCCTTCGTCGCCTCGCGGCCCAGCTCCACTTCGAGCCGGCGAGCCGCCCGCGACAGCTTCTGCTGCCGCTCGACGACGTGCACTGGCACGCGGATCGTCCGGGCGTGATTGGCGACGGCGCGCTGCACCGACTGGCGGATCCACCAGGTCGCGTATGTCGAGAACTTGTAGCCGCGGCGCCAGTCGAACTTCTCGACGGCCCGGTTCAGGCCGAGCGTGCCCTCCTGGATCAGGTCCAGGAAGGGGACGCCGAGGCCCCGGTAGCCCTTGGCGATGGACACGACCAGCCGCAGGTTCGACTCGATCATGCGCCGTTTGGCGGTGGGGTCGCCCCGCTCGATCGCCTTGGCGAGCGTGACCTCCTCCGCGGCGGTGAGCAGCTTGTGGCGGCCGACGTCGGCCAGAAAGAGCTGAAGGCTGTCTGCCGAGCCCGAGAGGACGTGCGTCTCGGCGGGCTTGCCGGGCTTGCCGGGCTTCTCTTCCTTCTCGGCCTGCTTGGCCTCGGCCTCCGGCTGGCGGATATCGAGACCAATTCGCTCGAGCTCGCGGGTCAGCTCCTCGACCTCGGCCTCGTTGAGATCGTGCTCGAGGGCGAACGCCTCGAGCTCGGCAGCCTCGAGGTGCCCACGCTCCTCGGCGCCCTCGACGAGCGCCTTGGCCTGGTCGGAATCAAGCAGTTCGTGCAGCTGATTTTGTGTCAAGTGTCCCTTTCGAGTCCTACTTTGTGATACGGCGGCAACCTTCGCACTGTAGGCCGAATCCCCTTTTATTTCCAGGCCGAACCGTCCCGGAAGGGTCTCGACCATGCAACGTAACCGGGTCCTTTGTTATTCCGTCGCCGCGGGCTCTTTGGATTGCGCGCGCACGGGAAACTCGAACTCGATCTTGTCCTCGTCGTTCAAGACGAGCCGCGCACGAAAAGGTTTGCCATTTCGTGAGCGGAAACCCGAGAGTACTTCCCGGGTCCGACGTTCCTCGATCAACTGCCTGGCGATCTCCGGTGTGAGCGTTCGGCTGGCGACTCGTTTCCAAATCACAAAACCGCAGCCGACCTCCTCCCGGCTCTTCCAGCTCGTGCAGCCGTACGCCTTGGAGTTCTCCTTGATGATCTCGCCCGTCACGGCTCCACAGCGGGGGCAGGGGCCGAGCTCGACCCGCTCCGGCCGGAGCTTCTCCTTGTCCAGGGCGGCGATCTGCTCCACCGTCTCCTTGGCGAAATCGGCGATTCCCTTCATGAATTTCTTGCGATCGCCTCGCCCGTGCTCGATGTCGGAGAGCTTGTGCTCCCAGTCACCTGTGAGCTCCGGGGAGGTCAGCTTGTGGTCCTCGAGCATCGTGATGACCTGAATACCCTTGGGCGTCGCCTGGAGGTCCTTGCCGACGCGTTCGATGTACTCCCGCCGGATAATCGTCTCGATCGTCTCGGCACGCGTCGCCGGGGTGCCGAGCCCGGACTCCTTCATCGCCTCGCGTAGCTCCTCGTCGTCGATGAGCTTGCCGGCGGTCTCCATCGCGGATAGCAGCGTCGCCTCGGTGTAGCGCGGCGGCGGCCTCGTCATCTTGTCCTCGATCTCCGCTGCGATGCAGCGCACGGTCTGGCCTTCTTCGAGCACCGGAATCTCTCCACCTTCGGCCTCGTCCTCTGACTGCCGCTCCTGGTCGGGCTCGAGACCGTAGACGCCACGCCACCCGGCTTCGAGCGTGATCTTGCCGCGCGTGCGGAAGCGCTCGTCCTCGACGAGCGTGATCACCGTTGTGCGCGTATATCGCGCAGGTGGGTGGAACACGGCGAGAAAGCGCTTGGCGACCAGATCGAACACGCGGCGCTCGTCGGGCGTGAACGAGTCGAGGTCCTTTTCGATGTCGGTCGGTATGACGGCGTGGTGGTCGCTGACCTTCGCATCGTTGACGACGCGACCGAGCGGCAACTGGTCGAGCGAGAGCACGAACTCGGCTCCCTTGCGGTAGTCCTCGATCGGCTGCAGCGTGGCTGCCGTCGGCTTGAGCTGCGGGACCATGTCGCCGGAGAGGAAGCGCGAAGACGTGCGCGGATACGTGATCGCCTTCTTGCTTTCGTAGAGGGACTGCGCAGCCTGCAGCGTGCGCCGCGCGGAGAAGCCGTAGCGCCGGTTCGCGTCACGCTGGAGCGAGGTCAGGTCGTAAAGCAGCGGCGCCCGCTCGGACTGCTCCTTGCGCTCGACCTTCTCGATGGTTCCGTCCTGGCCGGAGACCTTCGCGACGATCGCGTCAGCCCGCGTGAGGTCCCCGAAGATGCGCGTCTCGTCGCCCTCGAACCAGAGCCCCTGATACGGCGGCTGGAACGTCCCGTGGATCAGGCGATACGGCTCGGGAACGAATGCCTGGATCTCGCGCTCGCGCCTGACGATCAGGCCGAGCGTAGGCGTCTGCACCCGGCCGAGCGAGACGACGCCGCCGACCCACGCGCGGCCGCGAATCGTCGCGGCTCGCGTCGCGTTCATGCCGACGAGCCAGTCCGCTTCGGAGCGCGAACGTGCGGCATCCTCCAGAGACTGCATCTGCGTGCCGGGGCGGAGCTTGTCGAACCCTTCGCGGATGGCCTGTTTCGTCATCGACGAGATCCACAGGCGCTCGACGGGCTTCGGCGCCTTCTTGCTCGTCGCAGACTCGCCGAAGACGGATTCGTAGACGTAGGCGAAGATGAGCTCTCCTTCGCGCCCGGCGTCACAGGCGTTGATGATCTTGTCGACGTCCTCGCGCTTCAGCAGCGTCTCGATCAGCTTCAGCTGCTTCTTCGATTTCGCGTCGCGGGGAACGAGCTTGAAGCCGTTCGGCGGAACGATCGGCAGATCGGCCATCTTCCACTTCTTCCACTTCTCGTCGTACTCCTCGGGCTCGGCGAGCTGGACGAGGTGACCGACGGCCCACGTGATCACGTAGTCGTCGGACTCGAGGAAGACGGCCTCCTCGCGCGTCGTCCGCGACTTGGTCGTCGACTTTGCGGCCTCGACGACCTCTTCGTTCGTCGGCTCTTCGGCCTTCTTCTTGCCCTTCTTCGGCTTGATGTCGTCGAGCTTCCGTCGCTGGAAGGGTCCTTCCAGCGCGCCCGCGAGGTCGCGGCCGACGGAGGGCTTCTCTGCGATCACAAGGGTCTTGGGCATCCAAAGCACCATAGCGCCCCTCGGAAAGGGCGCCGGGCCGGAGATACTTGGCGACGTGCGGCCCAGTCCCTTCTATTCGCTTGCCGCCGCGGCCTCCTGGCCGGTGCTGCGGTGGCTGTATCGATTGCGTGCCGAGGGCAAGGAGAACCTTCCCGCCGAGGGCGGCTACGTCCTCGCGGCCAATCACATCTCGAACCTGGATCCCTGGCCGCTCGGGCTCCCACTCTGGCCGAAGAGCTTTCTTCGCTTCATGGCGAAGTCGGAGCTCTACTGGTGGCCGCTGAACCGCCTGATCACCGCTGGCGGCGGCTTCCCCGTACGGCGCGGCGAGCGTGACGTGGAGGCGATGAACAAGGCGGTCGACCTCGTCCGCGCCGGCCATGTCGTGGCGATGTTCCCGCACGGGACGCGGCAGCGGAAAGGGCTCGTGAAGAGGTACCAGCCCAAGGCGCACACGGGCGCCGCGCGAATCGCGCTCGAGGCGGGAGTGCCACTCGTGCCGGCGGCGATCTCCGGGACCGACCGGCTCTCGAAGCTCGGGCCCCTCCGCGTGCGCTACGGCGAACCGATCCCGCTGGATGACCTGAAAGGTCAGGACCCCGCCGTTGCCGCACGCGAAGCGACCGACCGGCTGATGGCGGAGATCGAAAGACTGTCGGAGCGGCTATGAGGGCGGCGCTACCGGATCGTCAGCGCCGCGCAGCTCTCAGGTCCCTTGTTCTCGGCGCGATCCGCGGAGCTCACGCAAAATCGGAGCTTTCCTCGCAACTTTTTCGGGATGCGCCACGTGACGTCGTAGGAGAGGAATGGATTCGTGTCCTCAAGTCGAGTCACTATTCGCTTGATGGTTCGGCCGCCGCGGAGGACGCGGATGGTGTCCGCCTCGAACGAAGCCGGCTTGGCTGCCTCGTGGTAGTAGCCGTCCCCGCCGGGGAGCAAGAACTCTGGTGTCGCGCCCACACCGACAACTGCGAGCACGCGCCGAGATGACGCCAGCA
>CATPAS010000067.1 GCA_955652075.1 uncultured Gaiellaceae bacterium
GAGGACTGGGGCCGGTTCCCGCACCTCCTGATCTGGCATGGGCGGCGGGTCTGCCTCGCGCGTCAACCCCGCTGCGAGGAGTGCGTTCTTAACGACCTCTGTCCATCGAGCCGCGTCGACGTTCAGCGGCCCGGGGTCAGCGCCACCAGCAGCCCGCCGTCATCGTCGTAGGCGGGGAAGAAGTCGGCCGTCACGGCCTTCTTCTGGCCTGCGCGCGTCCGCAGCTCGAGGTGCTCGCCCAGCCGGCGCACGCCCCATTCGAGCGCCAGCGTCGCAGGATTCTGCTGCGCCTCGAACCCGCTCAGACCGAGCCGCTCGACGAGGTCCGCTCCGAGGAGCTCCTGCTCCTGGTAGCCCGAGAGCTCGAAGACGCCGCGGCCGCTCGCGAGGATCCGCCCCTCCTTGTCGCAGACCACGAATCCGGTGTTGGGCGCGGGATAGTAGTCGTCCATCAGCTCGAAGAGAAAGCCGAAACCGCAGCGATCGCAGGCGACCGGCACGTTGTCGATCTCCTGGAGCCGGTCGTGGTCGATGGAGCGCTGCTTGCAGTTGGGGCAGATGAAGTGCGGCATTCCGTCAAGGTAGCGACGCTAAATCCACCTGCGCCTCCTGAAGAACACGAGCTGCGCGATCGTGGTGACGATGATCAGCCCCCACGACCAGGCATAGCCCCACTGCCAGCCGAGCTCGGGGAAATGGTGCTTGAAGTTCTGGCCGTAGAGCCCGACGATGAACGTGGGCAGCAGGAGGACGGACGCGATCACGGTCAGCTTCTTCACCACCTCGTTCTGGTCGTTCGCGATCTTCGCCTGCAGGTAGTCGCGGACGCTCGCGATCAGATCACGTGAGAGCTCGAGGCCCTCGAACGCGCGGAGGAGCTTGTCGTAGGCGCTCTGGAAGGCCACCTCGACCTCGTGCGGGAAGACCTCCTGCCCTTCTTGCACCTCGACGACGTTGTCGACGACGCGGCGAACGGCATCGCGCGTGGGGGCCAGCGTCCGGCGGATCTGCAGGAGGTCGTGCCGAAGCACGCTCAACCGCTCACGGGTCTGGACGGTCGGCGCGGCCTCGACGTTGTCCTCGAGCTCGTCGATTTCCCCGTCCAGCTCGTCGACAAGATTGAGGTAGCGCTCGGCGATGTCGTCGACGAGCCGGTAGAGCATCATCCCCCCGTTGTCGTCTGGACGGCACGCCTCACGCGCCGGCCGCGGGTCGTACGGGTGCTCCCCGGGAGGCGTCTTGCTCACGCTGACGAGGACCTCGTGCATGACTACGGCATCGACTTCCTGGTAGAAGATGCGATCCTCTTCGGGGACCGCAACCGCGACGAGGAAGACGCCGAACACGTAGTCCCCGTGGGTCTGGAGCGTCGGGCGCGGCTCGTCATCGTGCTTTGCAGGCGCCAGCAAGCGCTCGAGTGCGGACTCGTGGAGCTCCCGTGGCAGCTTTTCCCGCAGCTCGTCCGGGGTTGGATCGATCAGGTCGATCCATTCGGCCATCGGGCGAGGCTAGCTGCGGTGTCGGCTAGAGCCGGGGTGCGGCTTCAGCGGTCATCAGGTGTCCCTGGAGCGCGGCAAGGTACCGCTCCGCATCGAGGGCGCCCATGCAGCCGGACCCGGCTGCGGTGACCGCCTGTCGGTAGACGTGATCCTGCACGTCGCCGACGGCGAAGACTCCCGGAACGTTCGTCTCGGTCGAGTGCGGCCTCGTAATGAGGTAGCCGGCCCCGTCGTGTTCGAGCTGGTCGAGGAAGAGCTCCGTGTTCGGATCGTGGCCGATCGCCGCGAACACGCCGTCCGCGTCGAGCTCCCACGTCTCGTCGGTGTTGACGTCGCGCAGGCGGACGCCGGAGACGCGGTCGCCTCCGAGCACCTTGTCCACCACGGCGTTGGTGATCCACTCGATCTTCTCGTTCGCCCGGGCGCGGTCCTCCATGATCTGGGAGGCCCGGAACTCGTCGCGCCGGTGCACGATCGTCACCTTGGCGGCGAAGCGGGCCAGGAAGGTCGCTTCCTCCATGGCGGAATCGCCGCCGCCGACGACGACGACGTGCTTGCCGGGGAAGAAGGCCGCGTCGCAGGTGGCGCAGTACGAGACGCCGCGACCCTGGAGCTTCCGCTCGGACTCCAGGCCGAGCTGGCGGGCGGTGGCCCCGGTCGCCACGATCACGGTCTCGGCGCGGTACTCGTCCTCGCCGACCCACACACGGTGGGGGCGCTCGGAGAAATCGACCCTGGTCACGTCGTCGGTGATGAAGTCGGTCCCGAACCGCTCGGCCTGCCGGCGGAACTCGGCCATCATCTCCGGCCCCAGGACGCCGTCGGCGTACCCGGGGTAGTTCTCCACATCGCTCGTGATCATCAGCTGGCCGCCCCAGTTGAAGCCCTCGATCACGAGTGGCTTCAGGTTCGCGCGGGCAGCGTAGAGGGCGGCGGTGTAGCCGGCCGGGCCTCCTCCGATGATGATCAGCTCGCGAATGTCGTTGTCAGTCATGGTCCTCCAATAGTTCCCTGTTTCTCTTTATTAAACGATTTGGGTCGGCTGAAGCTTCCTGGGGGCGAGCCTCGATGCATAGAATCCGCGCGCGCATGGTACGTAGGGGCGGGGGATGGCTGGAACGGTGACGTGGTCGCTCCTGCGGGAGCTGGCCGGATTCCGAGCGGAGAAGGGCTGCGCGATCAGTCTGTGCCTGAACCTCGATCCCTCCGAGGTACCGACTGCCGGTGACGCTCAGACGCGGATGAACTCGATGCTGCACGCGGCCGACAAGACCGACCGGACCGATCTGACCCATGAGCAGCGCTCCGCCCTGAAGGCCGACTTCGAGCGGATCGCGACCTGGTTCGACGATGATTTCGAGCGCGACGGGTCCCAGGGGCTCGCGGTCTTCGCGGCGGGCCTCGACAACTTCTGGCGGACGGTCCCACTGCCGGAGCCTGTCCGCGACAGCGCGAAGGTCGGCCGTGACTTCTACCTCTCGCCCCTCGTCCCGCTCGTGAGCCGGGGTGACGGGACGGTCGTCGCAGTTGTCGGGCGCGAGCAGGGGCAGCTCTACCGCCTGCGCGCAGGTCGGCTCGAGGAAATCGCCGAGCACTACGACGAGCAGCCCGGTCAGCACGACCAGGGCGGCTGGTCGCAAGGCCGCTACCAGCGTCACATCGAGAAGCTCGTCCACGAACACCTGAAAGGAGTCGCGCAGGAGCTCGATCGCAGCAAGCGCCGGCTCCAGTCGCCGAGGATCGTGCTCGTCTGCTCGGACGAGATGCGGTCGGAGTTCACTGCGGCACTCTCTGCCGAGGTGCGCGCGTCGTTGGTGGGCTGGGCACCGGCGCAGGCGCAGGCCGGTCCAGTGGAAATCCTCCAGGCCGTGCTGCCGGTCCTCGAAGAGGCAGAGTCCAAGGACGAGTCCGAGGTGCTCGAGCGCTGGCGTGAGGAAGCCGGTCGAAACGCACGCGCCGCGTCAGGCTGGGAGCAGACGCTCGAGGCGGCATCGGATGCGCGCGTCGAACTGCTTCTCTTTCAGGAGGGAGCCGACCGGCCGGCTTTCCGTTGTCCCGCGTGCGGCCGCGCAGCGGTGTCCGAGGGGAGCTGCCCGCTTGACGGGACCCGACTCGAGCCGACCGACTCGGGCCTCGACCTGGCCGTGCACCAGACGCTTGCTCATGGCGGCGCCGTGTGGGCGATTCGCCACCACCAGGATCTCGCGCCGGCCGAGGGGATCGGCGCGCTGCTGCGCTTCTGAGAGCTACGCCGCGTCGGCCGCGACGCCCGGCAGCTCGAGCACGGTCTCGCCCTCGAGCTCGTCCTGTTCCTCGACCGCACGCTCGAGCTTCGTCCCGAACTTGTCGAGGCGCTTGCCGGCCTCGTGGTACTTGGACTGCGCATGGCCGAGGTGCGTGCCGACCTT
The DNA here is from genome assembly GCA_955652075.1 of uncultured Gaiellaceae bacterium. GTDB lineage: Bacteria > Actinomycetota > Thermoleophilia > Gaiellales > Gaiellaceae > 3-1-20CM-4-69-9. The sequence continues at coordinate 3,908 of CATPAS010000067.1, forward strand.
GTCGAAGTCGTCGGCGAACCGGTCGAAGTCGCGCCGAAGGTCCGCCACGTACGCCATCACCTCGTGTGCGTGCTCCTCGATCTGCATGCCGCGCAGGCCCAGCGCGATCACCTGCAGGTACGCCGTGAAAGTCGTCGGCGAAACAGGAAAGACGCGCCGCTCGTGCGCGTACGAGAGCAGCGCTCCGGTCTTGCCGCACGCGAGCTCGTAGTACACCCCCTCGACCGGGATGTACATGAACGCAAAGTCGTAAGTGCCCTCGTCCGGACGAATGTACTTCGCTGCGATCGCGTCGATGTGCTGCTTGACGTCGCGGCCGAACTGCCGCTCGGCCAGTTGCCGCTCGTCGTCCGTTTCGGCGTCGACGAGCCGGATGTAGTTGTCGAGCGGGAACTTCGAGTCGATGGGAATGGTCCGGTCTGCGCGCACGATCGCGTCGACCCGCTCGCCTGAATCGAACGTGTACTGCATCTCGTAGGCCGAAGGCGGCAGCCGGTCGCGGAGTAGGTTCTCGAGCAGGAGCTCGCCGAAGCCGCCGCGCGCCTTCGGCGGACGGAGGGCCTGCTCCAGCCGGGCGAGATCCTTCGCCCGGTCCAGCATCTGCGTCGTCGCCTCGTCCACCTTGCCGAGGCGCTCGTGGATCTTGTTCGCGGTCTGGGACGCGTTCTCGAGGCGGCGGTCGACCTTCGTGTCCAGCTCGCCGAGCCGGCGGTCCATCGTCTCGGTGACTCCGACGAGCCGCCGGTCGACCTCGGCGTTCCGTTCGGACAGCTGCGAGCTCCAATCCGTCCGCAGGTCTCGGAGGGCGCGCGCCAGCCAGGCAAGGGCGGCGGCCAGCCCCACGCCGAGCAGTAGGATGAGGATCACGTCCATCACAGAGCCGACAGACGGTAGAGGGGGGATCGGACGGAACGGGCCGCGACGGTCCCGATCTGCGGCCTGGGGGAAGCGGAGAGGTCCACAAAAAACGCCAAAGCCGGCGAACCCGAGGGTTCATCGGCTTTGGCTCGACGAGCATAGGCCGCGCTAACTGGCGCAGTCAAGAGCGGCCACCCGTGAAAAACCTCGCACGTTGCGAACTTCCGTCCTGGGCCCTCTAGGGACGGGTACCCTTGCCCGCGCCGTGGCCAAGAAAGTGCGCACACCACCCCCTCCGAGGCGCGTTCAAGCCCCCCAGCGGCGCGAAACCCGCCGGCCTTCTACAGGCCCGCCCCGGCGCCCGCCCTGGATCTATGCCGCGGCAGGCGCCCTTGTCGCTGCGGTCGTCGCGGCCGCGATCGTGGGCATCGTCGTCGCGCGCGGCGGAGGTGGGGCGACAACCAAGCCGGCGGCGACGAACTACAACACACTGCCCGGGATTCGAAGGACGAAAGCGCCCTGGGCCCCCGAGTACCGTTACCTCGCCGATCGTCTGGCGCCGCTCGACCTGACGACCCTCCCTGGCCACAACGGGCTCGTGATGCACTTCCACGTGCACATCGACATCTTCGTGAACGGCAAGAAGGTGAAGGTCCCGGCGTTCGTCGGAATCAATCTCGGCGCGGGTTGGCTGACGGAACTGCACACCCACGACGCGCGCGGCGTGATCCACATCGAGGCGCAGAAGGCACGGGACTTCGCGGTCGGCCAGTTCTTCGCGGAGTGGGCCGTCTATCTCGACGCGCATTCGATCGGCGGCTACTCGGGGATGAAGTGGTACCTCGACGGCAAGCGGCAAACGGGCAATCCCGCGGCCCTCGTCTTCAAGCCGCACCAGGAGATCGCGTTCGTCGTCGGCAGGCCGCCCGCAACGATCCCGTCGAGTTACGCCTTCTTGGCGGGCGAATGATCCGGAGAC
>CATPAS010000068.1 GCA_955652075.1 uncultured Gaiellaceae bacterium
ATCCGTCGCGCGACGCACGCCACACGAGTTGAGCGATCCGCTGCGACGTCTCCTTGATCTGCGGCAGAAAGCGGGCGTGCTCGTCCCCCGTCTCCGTTGCCTCTGCCACGGCGGTCTCGACGTTTCCCAGGTCCACGTACTTGTACCCGAGCTCGTCGAGACGCGAGGCCAGGCCTGCATAACGGATCGCGGAAGGACCCATGTCAACACCACGGCGCCCGGCGCCGAGGTCGAGGTTTGCACCGATGACAGCGACCTTGCGTGGAGGTGGTTGCAAAGACACCGCCAACAAGGCTAACTTGCGGATCCATGGGGGAGGCCGATGCGGCAGGCACCATCCGGGTTCTCCTTGCCGACGACGACGCGCCCTTCCTCGAAGCTCTCTCACCGCTGATCGAGCGCCAACCCGAGCTTGCAGTCGTCGGCACCGCTCTCGACGGCCTCGCCGCGATCGAGCTTGCGGAGGAGTTGTGCCCTGACGCGGTCGTCATCGACCTGCACATGCCAAAGCTCGACGGAGTGTCCGCGGTCGCGAGGCTCCGGCGCGACCACCCGAGCATGTGCGTGATCGCTCTGACGGCCGACGAGCATCGCGCGCTCCACGTTGCGGTGACGGAGGCCGGCGCAGACGCGGTGCTGATGAAGGCCGAGTTCGTGGACGTGCTCGTCGAGAGGCTTGCAGCGGCTCGAGCCGGCGGGTAGTCGCGGCTAGACTGCGGCCCGCCGGGCGAGGTAGCTCAGTTGGTAGAGCACACGGCTGAAAACCGTGGTGTCGCCGGTTCGATTCCGGCCCTCGCCACTCCGCGAAGAAGTCCGGCCCGCTGCGCGGCAAAGCCGGCATCGGCGGCGGGCTCTGACGTGGATCTAAAGGATTCGTTAAGGGTCTGACCACCATCCGGCGGGGTCTGGTACGACTGTGCCCCGTGAGGGTCGCACGTGTCGTGCTGTTGGCTTGCCTGGCCGTTGGGCTCGCGGGATCGATGCCGTCTCTGGGCCTGTCGCGCTCGACGCCCAGCGTCGCGTCCGCCCAGCAGGCTTGCGGACGTACCGAGTTCGTCAGCGGGCTCGAGGCGGTCTTCGGTCGACGGAAAACGCACCAGCAGGCGTTGACGTTCCGCACCCAGGTGACCTCACGCGGATTCGTGAACGCGAACATCATCGAGGGCTGCGACGGCTTTCGGGTCGTCGTTCGCGGGATCGACACCTTCGACGTGGGGGTAGACCTCCAGGACGAGGCTCGCCGCGAAGGTTTTGCCGTGACGCTCGAGTGCATCCAGGCCAAGCCGCTGGGCCGGCTCGAAGCGATCTTCGGCCACGGGCGGGACCGGCCCACTGCGACGGCGATCGTGAATCGCGCCGCCGCCGCCGGATTTACCGGCGTCAAGCTGCGCAACGACCCCTGCGGCGGGTTCGAGGCGTACCTCGCAGGCTTCGAAGACCAACGTGAGGCCGAAGCGTTCATCGCCCAGGCGAAAACGCGCGGCTTCGACGTCGTCCTCGAACGCAACTAGACGGCTCACCCATAAAGGAAGGCCGTCCGGACCGGTGATACCGCGCCGCGAACGACCTTGTGCCCTGAAGCTTAGGTGCGGTCTCCCTTGCGGGCAAGCAGGGATGTGCCGTTGCCGGCGGCGAACTCCGCAAACTCCGTGAATCCACGGCGCTGAAGCTCTTCTTTCAACCGGTCGGTCGAGACGTAGATCGGCGTTCCCGGACCGTACGAGAACGCGAACACCGCCTGGCCGCCCGGCGCGAGCACGCGGGCGACCTCGTCGAAGAACGGGATCATGTTCGCGTGCGCGACGAGGTCGAACGAGCCGTCCGCAAACGGCAGCGCGGACGCATCGCCGTTCTCGAAGCGGACACGTTCGGCGAGCTCAGTCGGCGTCTTGCGTCTCGCTTCCGCGAGCATGCCGTCCGCGAGATCGACTCCCACGATCTCCGCAGCGGGAAAGCGGCGAGCAATCGCGAACGCACCCTGGCCGGTACCCGTGCCGAGGTCGAGCGCCCGGGCGGGTGCCGGCTCGACGGCGGCCAGCGCAGCCTCGTACGGAGCGAGGTGCGCTGGGTCGCGCATCGTGTCCCAGCTTCCGGCGATCACGTCGAACTGCTTGCGAACCAGGGGGCGGAAGAAACGCCAGAGCCGCGGGCTCCGTAGGACGGAGTTCGTCGACAGGCGCGCAAACTTGCGGCCGAGCTCCACTCGGTTCAAAACGCGTCCAGGTGAATACGAATGTCCTGGCCCTCCTTGATCCCGAACATCTCCGCAGCGTTGCCGCCGTTGATCGCGATCGAGACGTTCCGGTAGGCGTCCTCGTAGAGGATGATGTCGCCCGGCCGGGCGTCTGCGAACGTGCGCGCCGCGACGGCGTAGTAGCGCTCGGGACCGGCCTGCAGCTCGACGCGTGTACCCGGCACGACGCCCGCCTGGTCGAGGTGCGAGCGGTCGAGATTGAGCCCGATGTTCCCGAACCGGTCGATCGACAGAACGGTCGAGTGGATCCGCGTCGAGCCGACTTCCGGCTGCGGGATGTCCAGGCGAGCGAGGGCGTCAGGGTCGATCGGCGGCCCGAGGTCGGTGAGTGGAACTCCGAGTGCGAGATGTGCGGCCGCCGGAGCGAAGAGGTCGCGGCCGTGGAACGTTCGGGAGACCGACTCGAGCGCATACTCGGGATTCGCGAGCTCGTGCGCCTCGGTGATCCCGCCGAGCTTCTCGGCGGCGGGAACGAGCAGCCCGTTGTCGGGCCCGACGTAGAAGCGACCGTGCGCGTCGCGCAGTGCAAGAGCGCGCCGTGCGCCGCCCACGCCCGGATCGACTACGGCGAGGTGCACTCCCTCCGGCATGAACGGCAGCGTATTGGCCAGAACCAGCGCTCCCTGGAGGACAGCCTGAGGCGCGATGCCGTGCGTGATGTCGATGATCTCTACCTCCGGCGCGATCCGCTTCATCACGCCGTGACACGTGCCGACGAAGTCGTCCTGCAGGCCGAAGTCCGTCAGGAACGTGATGAAACGCGCCACCGCGCGGCTGAGTCTACGAGGCCTGCGACATTCTGCGTGACCGCTTCCGCCACCACGGTCAAGCCGGCGTCCAGTGCGGCGACTGTGGTCTGAGGCCCGATCGTGATCACGGGCAAAGTCGAGCCGAGCTTCGCCCAGGCGGCCGCGGCGGAAGGCGAGGCGAGCAGAACGAGGTCGCCGTCGGGAGGCGAAGGCGCGAGCTCCACGGTGCGGTAGACCGCGCGGAAGTCCGCCGGGAGCTCGTCGACGAGCAGCCCGCGAGCGCGCTCGGCACCGACGAAGAGCGCCGGGCCAACCGGGCGAGGGAGCTCCGCTAGGAGCCCTTCCTGCGAGGCAAGCGACGGGACGAAGTCGACCTCGATCCCGTACGCCTTCAGCGCGGCTGCAGTCGTCTCGCCGACTGCCGCGACGCGCGGAAGCTCGCCGTGATGCCGCGCTGCAAGCTCGGCGGCACCGTTGGCGC
>CATPAS010000069.1 GCA_955652075.1 uncultured Gaiellaceae bacterium
CGAAGAGATGGTCGCGCTCGCGGGCGCGCTCGTGCTGAACATCGGCACGCTCTCCCCTCCCTGGATCGACGCGATGATTCTTGCGGGCAAGGCGGCAAACGAGCACGGCATTCCGGTCGTCCTCGATCCGGTCGGTGCCGGAGCAACGCGCTTCCGGACCGAGACTGCGCGTCGCCTTCTCGACGAGGTGAGGATCGCCGTGCTGCGCGGCAACCAGGGCGAGGTCGCGACGCTGGTCGGCGTGCAGGCGGAGGTGCGAGGCGTCGAGTCGATCGGCGTCGCGGCCGAGCCCGCCCAACTTGCGCGCGCCGCGGCCCGCAACCTCGGGGTGGTTGCTTCGGTGACCGGCCGGGTCGATCACGTCTCCGACGGAGAGCGCGTTCTTGCGGTCGCCAACGGGCACGAGTTGCTGGCTGCCGTCACCGGAACGGGGTGCATGTCGAGCGCGGTCACCGGTTGCTTCCTCGCGGTGGCGCGAGACCGGCCGCTCGAGGCGGCGGCGGAAGCGCTGGCGGCCTTTGGCGTCGCGGCCGAGGACGCGGCACGTGACGCCAAAGGGCCCGGCTCCTTTCACGTCGGCCTCTACGACGCGTTGGCCGCGCTCGAGCCCGAGACGCTCGACCTGCGCGCGAAGATCTCGTGAAGCTGCACGTCCTCGTGGCTGACCTAGAGACCGCGCGGCTCGCGGTCGAAGGCGGGGCGACGGTCATACAGTGGCGCCTGAAGAATGTTCCGACCGTGGACGTGGTCGAGCGCGGACGTGCAACAAGGAGCCTGTGCGCACGTCACGGTGTCACGTTCGTCGTGAACGACGACATCGAGGCGGCGCTGATGCTCGGTGCAGACGGAGTGCATCTCGGCCGCACGGACGAAGGGGCGGCGCGTGCGAAGGATCAGGGGCTCCTGCTCGGGCTCTCCGCATCCAGCCTCGAGGAGGCGCGCGCTGTTGCCGGGGACGCCGACTACATCGGCGCCGGTCCCGTCTGGGAGACGCCGTCCAAGACCGATGCCGATCCCGCGATCGGCCTGGACGGACTGCGGGAGATCTGTGACGCGACCACCATTCCGGTTGTCGCGATCGGAGGCATCGACACCACGAACGCGGCGGAGTGCATTCGCGCAGGCGCTGCCGGGGTCGCGGTCATTCGCGCAGCCCGCGATGCCGCCGGGCTGAGGGCGGCGATCGATGCGGCTCTCTGAGCTCGGCGAGCTCGGCCTGCTCGCCGAGTTGGAACGCCGCGGGTTGGCGCAGAGCATCGGAGACGACGCAGCGCACCTCGCCGAAGGGCTCGTCGTCACGCAGGATGCGCTCGTCGAGCGAATCCACTTCCGCTTCGACTGGATCTCGTGGCGCGATCTCGGCTGGCGTGCCGCAGCCGTCAACCTCAGCGACCTCGCGGCGTCGGGAGCCGATCCCGAAGGGCTGCTCGTCACGCTCGCGGCGCCGCCGGAGACGGAGCTCGACCATGTCCTCGAGCTCTACGAAGGCATCGCGGAGACCGGCGTGCCGGTTGTCGGCGGCGATACGTCGAAGGCGGAGAGCGTCGTCCTCAGCGTGACCGCGATCGGACGCTCCGCCCGCGTTCCGGGGCGGGCGGGCGCGCGGCCCGGAGACCACCTGGTCGTCACCGGACCGCTGGGCGCGGCGGGCGCAGCCTTCCGGCGGCAGTCGTACGTCCGGCCGCCGCTCAGGCTCGCCGAAGGGAAGGAGCTCGCGGCCGCTGCCCACGCTCTACTGGATCTCTCCGATGGGCTGGCTGTTGACGCCGGCCACATCGCGTCACGCTCGGGGTGCCGCGTCGTCATCGAGCTCGAACGGGTTCCAATCGCGGCAGGGGCAGAGCTGGAGGACCTCGGCTTCGGCGAGGACTACGAGCTGCTCGCAGCTGTTGGAACTCCCGTCCGGCACACGACGATCGGGCACTGCGAGGAAGGCCAAGGTGTTGCTCTCACGTTGAACGGCGAGCCGTACGAGCTAGGCGGCTGGCAGCACTTCCGCTAGCGCGCGCTCGTAGTGCGAACGAGGGCGGGCTCCGATCAGCGTCGCCTTCGCCTCGCCGCCGTCGAAGAGGATCGCGGTCGGGATCGAAAGCACGTCGTAGCGTGCAGCGGTCAGCGGGTTCTCGTCGATGTTCAGCTTGGCGAACTCGACGCGGCCGCGGGTCTCGGACTCGAGCTGCTCGAGGATCGGCTCGACGGCCTTGCACGGTCCGCACCAAGGCGCCCAAAAGTCGAGTACGACCGGCGTGTCGGCCTGGAGGACGTCCTGTTCGAATGTGTCGTCCGTGACCTCGAACACGGGTTCAGAGTAACCGCTAGAGACGGCCGAAGAGCGCGGCGAGCCGGAGCCCCGGGACTTTCCAGATTGCCTCGGCGACGATCGCCTTCGACATCTTCGAGCCTCCGACTTCACGGTCGGCGAAGGTGATCGGTACTTCCACGACCTTGAAGCCGGCGCGAAGTGCGCGGTAGGTCGTCTCGATCTGGAAGGCGTACCCCTTCGAGTCGACCGAGTCGAGGTCGATCGTCTCGAGCACGATGCGCCGGTAGCACTTGAACCCGCCCGTCAGGTCGCGCACCTTTACGCCCAGGACGACCCGCGCGTAGAACGAGCCACCGGCCGAGATGACTCGCCGCAGCAGGCCCCAGTTCCGGACACCTCCACCCGGGACGTAGCGCGAGCCGAGCGCGAGATCGGCGCCGCTCTCGACCGCTGCAATCAGGCGAGGCACCGCGTTCGGATCGTGCGAGAAGTCGCAATCCATCTCGAGCACGAGCTCCGCGCCGTCCGCGAGCGCATGCCGGAAGCCGGCGAGATAGGCGGGCCCGAGACCTTCCTTTCGCTCCCGATGGAGGACCTCCACGTAGCCGAGCTCTGTCGCCAGTCGATCGGCCAGCTCTCCGGTTCCGTCCGGTGAGTTGTCGTCGATCACGAGCACGCGGACGTCCTTGTCGCCGAGCGCGCGCAGCATCGGCTCGAGGTTCTCGCGCTCGTTGTACGTGGGGAGACAGACGACGGCCTTGGGCATCTGCACGGACGTATATTCAACGCGTGGCCGGAGCTCTGCCTCGTAACGTCGATGTGGCCGAGCAGCTGGAGCTTCTCGCCGATCTCCTGGAGCTGGAAGGAGAGGCCTCGTTCAGGGTGCTCGCCTACCGCCGCGCTGCCGCGCGGATCCGGGAGACGGCAGGCTCCGTGGCCGAGCTCGCGCTGGCCGGGCGCGCCAAGGATCTGCAGGGGATCGGCAAGACGATCGAGGAGAAGATCGTCCAGGTTGTCGAGGACGGCGAGATGCACGCGCTGACGAAGCGCAAGAAGCTCGTTCCGGCGGAGGTGGTGAGCTTCATGCGACTGCCCGGGCTCGGGCCGAAGACGGCAGCCCGCATCTGGCAGGAGCTCGGAGTGACCACCATCGACGAGCTCAAGACCGCGGCCGAGCAGGAGCAGCTGCGGACGCTCGCGGGCCTGGGGGCGAAGACGGAGGAGCGGATCCTCAAGGCGCTCGCAGAGAAGAAGCAGGAGCCCTCCGATCGACGGCTGCTGGGCGACGGGCTGGGCGCTCTGCTCGCCGCGGTCGACGTGCTGCAGAAGCATCCGGCGGCAGACAAGGTGTCGGAGGCGGGCAGTGCGCGCAGGCGCAAGGAGACGTTCCGCGACCTCGACATCATCGCGACGGCCAGGGATCCGGGCGCGCTGATCGACTACTTCACCAAGTTGAAATGGGTGATCGAGGTCGTGGCAAAAGGCCCGACCAAGGCCACGGTGTTGTCGAACGAAGGCCTGCGCTTCGACCTGCGCGTCGTTCCGCCCGAGTCGTACGGCAACCTGCTGCAGCACTTCACGGGCTCGAAGGACCACAACGTTGCGCTGCGGGAGCGCGCGGTGAAGGACGGCCTGTCCGTGTCCGAGTACTCGATCACCGTGGTCGAGACGGGCGAGGAGCTGAAGTTCGCCGACGAGGAGCAGGTGTACGAGCGCCTCGGCTATCAGTTCATCCCGCCCGAGCTGCGCGAGAACGCGGGCGAGCTGGAGGCCGCGCGCAGAGGCGAGCTTCCGGCGCTCGTCGAGTTGCAGGATCTCAAAGGCGATCTGCACACTCACACCAGCTACTCCGATGGGCGTGAGTCGCTCGAGCAGATGGTCCTGGCCGCACGGGCCCGCGGCTACAAGTACTACGCGATCACGGACCATCCCCGCGGAACGCTTGTGGAGCAGGATCTCGAGATCGACGCCCTCAACGCGCGGCTGAAGCCGTTCAGGATTCTCAAGGGCATCGAGGTGAACATCCGGATCGACGGCTCGTTGTCGCTGCCGGACGAGGTGCTCGCAGAGCGCGACTGGGTGATGGCTTCGCTGCACGCCGCGTTCGACCGCAATCCGACCGAGCGCGTCTTGACCGCGATGGAGAACCCACACGTCGACTGCATCGGTCACCTGACGGCGCGCAAGATCAACATCAGGCCCGCCGCGGACGTCGACATCGAACGCGTCGTCGCGAAGGCGCTCGAGACGGGGACGTTCCTCGAGATCAACGCGCAGCCGAACCGCCTCGACATCCGCGATACCCATGCTCGGTTGGCGGGCGAAGCCGGCGTCAAGGTCGCGGTCAACAGCGACGCGCATCAGTTGAGCGCGCTCCAGCACGTGGAGATGGGCATGGCCCAGGCGCGCCGAGCATGGCTGACGAAGGATCAGGTGCTGAACACACGCACCTGGCCGCAGATCGAGAAGCTCAGGAAGTGACCTTTCGCGAGGACGGAGCCGCCGCGCTCGAATGGGCGGCGCGCTACCTCGAGCGGGTCGGAGAGCTCCCCGTGCTCGCGCAGGTCGAGCCGGGCGAGGTCCGCAGCCGCCTGCCCGCCGCGCCGCCGGAAAGCGGGGAGCCCTTCGCAGACGTGCTCCGCGATCTCGACGAGATCCTGCTGCCGGGAACAACGCACTGGCAGAGCCCGCGGTTCTTCGCGTACTTCGCCAACAGCGCCTCCGAGCCGGGCATCCTCGCGGAGCTTCTCGCCGCCACGCTCAACTCGGTCGCGTTCATCTGGCGCACCTCCCCGGCGTCCACCGAGCTCGAAGCGCACATGCTCGACTGGACGGCGCAGCTCCTCGGCCTCCCGTCCGGGTGGCACGGCCACATCGAGGACACGGCCTCGGTCTCCACCATCGCTGCGCTCGCCGCTGCGCGGGAAGCCAACGGCGGCCACGTCGTGGTCTGCTCGGAGGAGGCGCACTCGTCGGTCGAGCGGGCCGCTCGGCTGCTCGGCCTCGAGACGCGCAAGGTGCCGCTGGACGCGGAGTTCCGGCTCGACCCGACCGCGGTCGATCTCGCCGATGCGGCTGCGCTCGTCGCCACTGTCGGGACGACGTCGACGACCGCCGTCGATCCCGTGCCCTTGCTCGCAGACGCATGCGAAGCGGCGGACGTGTGGCTGCACGTCGATGCCGCCTACGCAGGATCGGCCTGGGTCTGTCCCGAGCTGCGCTGGTCGCAGGAAGGCGTCGAACGCGCGGACTCTGTCGTCGTCAACGCCCACAAGTGGCTGTTCACGCCGATGGACTGCTCGCTGCTGTGGACGCGCAAGCCCGAAGCGCTGCGCGCCGCCTTCAGCCTCGTGCCGGAGTACCTGCGCACGAGCGACGAGGCGGAGAGTCTCTCCGACTACGGCCCCGCGCTCGGCCGCCGCTTTCGCTCGCTCAAGCTCTGGGCGGTGCTCCGCTGCTACGGGCGCGAGGGCTTACAGGTGCGCATCCGGGAGACAGTTCGCCTGGCCGAGCAGTTCGAGTCGTCGGTGCGTGACGAGCCGGGCTGGGAGCTTTGCGCACCGCGAAGGTTCTCCGTCGTCTGCTTCCGCCGCGACGGCAGCGACGGCGAGAACGAGGCGATCGTCGAGCGGGTGAACAGAAGCGGTGAGGCCTTTCTCTCACAGACCCGCTTGAACGGCCGTTATGTCATCCGGCTGGCGATCGGGAGCGAGCGCACGACGGAGGACGACGTTCGCCGTGCGTGGGACGCGCTCAGAGCCGCCGCAGCAGGGTGAGCAGCTCGGCAGGCGTCTCGACGAGGAGGTCGGCGCGATCGCGCAACTCGGGCGGCCCTTCCGCGGACGCGACTGCGATGCGCACGCCGAGCTCCAGGTCTTCGAGGGCTTCGAACCCATCGAGGTCGGTCGTGTCGTCGCCCGCGTAGAGCGCACGTCTGAGGTTCCGCTCGGCGAGCAGCTGCCGGACCGCGGTCCCCTTGTTCACGTTCAGTGGGGGCAGTACCTCGAGCACCTTTCGCCCGAAGCGGGCAACGAAGCCTGCGCGTTCCGCGCGTGTCTTCACGTCTTCGAGGGCCGCCCGGGCTGTGACTTCGTCCTCCGAGTCACGGTAATGAAGCGATGCCGTCAGCTGCTTGTTCTCCGTCGCAGGCCAGCTGACGTCCGCGAGAAACTGCTGCAGCCGGTCGCCCCATCCTGCCGCCTCGGCGTCGAGCTCCAGCCCGTGGTTGCCGACGTAGACGAGGCCGGGGACGCCCACGATCCGTCGCGCGTCTGCGCCGGCACGGCCGGAGACGCAAGCCACCAGCGCGTAGCGCTCGTTCAGGCGGCGAAGCTCGACACGCGTCTCGTCGGGGACGCGCGCATCCTGCGGCCTCGCAACGATCGGTGCGAGCACGCCGTCGACGTCCAGGAACAGACCCGCCAGCGCCGGATCGTCGGCAAGCCGGTCAAGCGCGTCGAGCGGTTTTTGTCGAGTTCCGATGGTTCGACCGGTCATTTCCGACGGATGTACGAGCAGAGCC
>CATPAS010000070.1 GCA_955652075.1 uncultured Gaiellaceae bacterium
AGCAGGTAGGCGAGCAGGGCCTGTAGGACGGCAAAGCGTTCCGGCACGACCGGGCCCGCCGGACGCTCGCCGGAGGCTTCAACGCGCGGCACCGGCGACGCCGTGGCCAGCTTGGGCGGCGGTTCCTCGTGCCGCTCACGGACCGCACGTAGGGCCTGCGCCACTTCACGGCGGAGCTCGTCCGGCTCGACCGGAATTGCGCGGCCGTCCTGCCGGAGCATCCATGAGGCGAGCTGCGGCAGCGAGGAGTACCCGGTGACGAACACGCCGTCCTCCAGTTGGCCGGCATTGCCGAATGCGCGCTCGACCCACCAGGCGGTGTCGCCGGCAAGCTCGATGCGCGCCTCGCCTTCGACGTCGCCGATCTGCCACGGCGCCCGGCCGCGGTACGCGTCGATGTCGAAGTCGGTCGGAATCCGGAAGTCCCGCTCGCGTCGTGTCGCGAATCTGATGTCACCCCTGATGCGGGAGACGCGGAAAGTGCGGATGTCCTTCCGGTCGAGATCCTGGCCGATCACGTACCAGCTGCCGTTGTCCGAGAGGAGGCCGTACGGATTGACCGTGCGTTCGCTCTGGCGGTTCCGTGAGATCGAGTAGTACGGGAACTTGATCGTGCGCTGTTTCGAGATCGCACCTTCGAGCTTCCCCAGTCGTCCCGGCATCTCGGGCGTATAGTCGGGGTCGAGCATCTCGACGCGAACGGCGGTCTCCGAAGCCGACTCGCCGAAGCCCTGGCGACCGAGCGCAAGGTTCTGGAGCGCCAGCCGCAACGGCTCGGAATAGGCGAACTGCCCCTCCAGCAGATAGAGGGCGGTCTGGAGCGCGGCGAGCTCGTCGTCTTCCAGCTCGAGCTCGGCGAGGAAGTAGTTCTCCGAACGGAGCGTGTAGAGCTCTTCGCCGGTGAACTCGTCGCGCTGCGACTGGAGGGGCACACCCAGCGCAAGGAGCTCGGCGCGGTCGGAGTAGAAGCGCCGGGCGAAGGCTTCGTCCGACATCTCTGAGTACCCCTCGACGTTCGACTTCACGTCGCGGGCGGTCAGCAGACGTCGCTCCGCCATCAGATAGGCGACGAGCGACAGCTGGCGGATCAGCTTGTCGGTGTCGTGAGACACGGGGCGAATCTACCGCACCGACTGCGGGCCCCGACGTCCAGCGCCATTGCTCGAGCCGGCGGACGAACCCATGATGGAGCGGATTGTTGACGATGTACTCGACCGTCGCCTCGTACTGCTCGTCCGACTCGATCACCTTTGACCAGTAGCGGCGGCCGAAAACGTGATCCTTCCTCTTGTGGCGCTCGTTGAATGCGCGGGCGTAGCCGCCGTTCAGATCCCGCATCCCGTCGGCGAGGTTCGGGAGCGGGGTTTCAATGAGCAGGTGGTAGTGGTTGCCCATCAGGCAGCGCACGTGCGTCCGCCACCCGTAGCGCCGTTCGACGCGACGCAGGATGTGGAAGAAGACGATCCGATCTCCATCGTCGACGACGATCGGGGCGTGGTTGTTGCCGCGGATCCCGACGTGGTAATAGGCGCCGGCGGCAAGGTAACGGTGGGGCCGTCCCATCGCCCGAACGTAGCGCTACGAGAACCGTGTCGCCCGTGCTGTGACGGTTTCGCCCCGCGTCCGACTCGGTCCTGTCACGTGCCAGGCACGAGACTGGGGAGGACGGGGCATCGCCTCGGCGGACGTGTCTCGCCGGGACGGTTTGACGTAGGAGCTACGCCGCGACTTTGGAGCGCTCGAGGTGCTGGTGCGACGGGCAGTAGTCGCGCTCCGGCAGAGGCGTGCGCTGACACGGCTTGCCCTTGCGCGTCGTCGCGCGGCAGCGTGCAACGCCGCCGTCCAGTGCTCCTGCTTCGATCTGCTCCTCGATGAACGCCACCGCGGCCGCCACGCCTTCCTTCACAGCCCACGCGACTTCCGCCTGTGCCGTGATCGGGAAGTAGCGGCGGATGTCCTGGAAGAGCGCCCGGTCGGGGTTCGCGAAATAGAGGGGATCCTTCGCGAGTCGCTGCATCGTCAACTCGCACTGGTCAAGGACTGCCCGGCGGTACTCAAGATGCAGTTCTGGGGCCACATACGGATCGATGAGGTCCTTAATCGACCTGTAGATGGCTCTCGAGTATTGATACATGCAGGCTTGAAGCTGAGCGGTGTACTCCTCGATCACAGTATCTCTAGCTGCCATTAATCCCCCGCAAAGCTTTGTTAAGCCGCCGTAAATCGCCGTCGGCCCGCGTGCCTTCGCGGGGCAGTCTATAGGGTCCGGGCCCGTGTTACAAAGTCCGCGCCTCCGTTGCCTCGCGAGAGAACGGACTAGCGGGTGATCTGCCGGACGTAGGCGGCGCTGAAACCCTTGGCATTGGCGGCAGCCTGGGCGCGATCTGCCTGACCACGGGAGTCGTAGATCCCGCTGAAGACCACGGAGTAACCAGGGTGAAGGCTGGCGTAAAGGCTCGAATCGAGCACACCCACCTGTGGCAGACCCGCCTTCGAAGCCGCCCGGGCCCGCGCCAGGGCGAGCGCCCGGCCGCTCGAGCTAGCGGGGATGGACTCGAGCACCACGGTGTAGCCGCTCTGGCCTGCCGGCCAGGCCGTCAGAGCTCCGGGCCTGGGGGCCGTCGTCGTCGCGGGAGGCGGGGCGGTGGGAGTCGAAGGAGCCCCCGTCGGGGTGCTGCTGGGGACCGACGGCAGGGCGACGGTCGCCGTCGGGGGCGCCGTCGTCGGGGAATGGGGGACTCCGCCCTGGGTCGCCACGAGCGTGTTGTTCTGGGCGCCGGCGTCGGCGAGGACGATCGCGGCCGTCGCGCCCGCCACTGCGATCAGGAGGAAGAGCAGGACGGGCCAGATCCAGTCGCCCGGATACCAGGAGAACCGCTGCTGCCAGGCGCCGGCGAGCCGGCCGAAGACCCCGCCGCCGCTCTGGACCCGCCGGCCGCACTCGAGGCAGTACTCCTGGTCGGGGCCATACGGCGCACCGCAGCGCGGGCACTCCGGGCCTCGAGGCGGGACGGCAGGCATGCTCATCGCTCCCAGCCTTCTGGCGTCGGAGTGGGCAGCGCCTCGAGCAGCTCGGCCTTCGGCTCGACCGCGGCGGCTTCGGACTGCTGGGCCGGCGTGACCGCCTTCCCGCAGACCGCACAGAACTTCGCATCCGCGGCCACCGCGCGCCCGCATTGCGGGCAGCTGACCACCGGCGGGGTTGCGGCCGCCGGCCGGCCGCAGTTCGCGCAGAAGTGCGAGCCCGACACGAGCGGAGCGCCGCATGCGCATCGGGCCGCAGG
>CATPAS010000071.1 GCA_955652075.1 uncultured Gaiellaceae bacterium
CCTCTCGATCGTGCAGGCGCTTGTGAGAGACGAGCTTCAGGGCCGCATCGAGCTTCGCAGCAAGGGAGGCACGAGGGCCGAAGTGGTCTTTCCAGCCTAACTCGCCTGACGATACCGCCGATGAGAGTGGGTTACGCGCGTCGCGCCGTACTCGGTTAGCGAACGCCGCCGTCGCCGCCGGCAGGCCGCGACCACCAGGCGCTGTCGCTTCCCGACATGACGCCCTGGAGCTGGTCGACGTAGCTGACGAGGTCCCGCTCACGCCGGTCGAGCGTCTGCTCGAGCTCCTCGAGCTCGGTTCGCCAGCGCTCGATGCGGTCCTCGCGGAACTGGACGTCGGCCTCGAACTCGGCTTCGCGCTGTTCCAGGTCGACCTCGAGGCGCTTGAGCTCGATCACCCTGGCGTCCGCTGCGTGCTCGGAGATCGGGTGCTGCGAAACGTCGCTCCGGCCACCGAGGATGGGCGCGAGCGATGCCGCCTGCTCCGCCGAGATTTCCACACGGAGCACGAGAGGCTTGGGGATGCTGAATTCGTGGTCAGACATGAGGAGCCGCACGAAGAGGATCGCCCGGGCCGTGGGCCGCCTCTATCCCTCGGCTGAGCGGTTTCCGCCAAACTCACCCATCACAGGTGAGGATCCTGGTCGCCGAGGACGAGACGATCATCCGGCTCGACCTACGGGCCCTGCTGGAACACGCCGGTTTCGAGGTGTGCGCGGAGGCCCGCGACGGGGAGGAGGCGGTGGCCCTCGCCCGTTCGGAGCGGCCGGATCTGGCCCTGCTGGACGTCAAGATGCCGAAGCTCGACGGGATCGAGGCCGCCCGCCGGATCCTCGACGAGCGGCCGATTCCGATCGTCATGCTGACCGCGTACGGGCAGGACGAGCTGGTACAACGCGCCGCCGAAGCCGGCGTGTTCGGCTACCTGGTCAAGCCCTTCCGCGAGCAGGATCTGCTGCCGGCCATCCGCACGGCGCGCGCCCGCCACGAGGAGCTCACGGCTCTCCGCGAGGAGGCGGAGTCACTGGCCGACGCGCTGGCCGCGCGCAAGGCGATCGAGCGCGCGAAGGGTCTCCTGATGGAGAAGGAAGGCCTGTCGGAGCAGGATGCGTTCGCACGGCTGCGCAAGGCGAGTCAGATCTCGGGGCGCCCGCTCAAGGTGGTCGCCGAGGCGCTGATCGCGACCTTCGATTGAGCCTTTAGGAGGTTGCCTGCAACGGTCGGGCTCAGGTGTGCGCCCGCTCGAAGAGCTGCTCCCAGCGCTCGAGCAGAGCCTGAAGCTCGTCGCGTGCGTGGCGGTGAGCCGCCAGCATCTCGACGTCGTTCCAGTCTTCCGCCAGGCGCCGCTCGAGCTCGGCCACGGTGCTCTCGTGTTCGGCGATCTCCACCTCGATGGTCTCGAGCTCGGTGGGAGCCTTCGGCTTGGTCGGTGTCTTCCGTGGCTTCGCCGCGGGCTTGTGTTCGGCCGGCGGAGGAGGCGGAGCCTCGCGCGCTTCGCGCTGACGGATGTATTCCGCCCAGCCCCCGTCGTAGGAGTTGAGCTGCCGCTGCTCGATCGCGACCGTTCGCTCGGCCACTGCATCGAGGAGCGCGCGGTCGTGCGAGACGAGCAGGACCGTGCCCGGGAACGCCTCGAGCGCCGCCTCGAGCGCCTCACGGCTCTCCAGGTCGAGGTGGTTCGTCGGCTCGTCGACGACGAGGAAGTTCGCGCCTGAGGCGACGACCAGCGCCAGTGCGAGGCGCCGGCGCTCGCCGCCCGAGAGGGCGACCACGGGCTTCTCGTGTTCGGCCCAGCCGGAGAAGAGGAAACGGCCGAGCAGCTTCTGGGCGTCGGGACGCTGCAGACCAGTTGCGCGCTGGACGCACTGCAGCACGGATCCGCGTGTGTCCAGCTCCATCTCCTGCTGGGAGAAGTACGCCGGCACGACGCCGTGCCCGAGGCGCACGTAACCGTCGTCGGCCTCGCGCCGCTCCAGGATGGTTTCCAGCAGCGTGGTCTTTCCCGATCCGTTCGGGCCGACGAGTGCCACATGCTCGCCGCGCTCGATCGCAAAGCTCGCGCCTTCCAGCAACACGCGGTCGCCGATCCGAAGGTCGAGCCCTTCGGCCTCGAGGACGGTCCGCCCGCTGCGCGCGGGCTTCAGGAACTCGAAGCCGAGGCTCCGGCTTCTGCGTGTGAGCAGATCGATCTCGCCCCTGGCCTTCGTGCGTTCCTTCTCCAGCCGCTCGATCTGCGTCAGCTTCACCTGCGCCTTGCGCGCCATCTTTTCCGACGAAGCCCGGAATCGCGCGACGAAGCGCTCCAGTCGCTCGATGTCCCGGCCGACGCGCTCCGCTGCCTTAGACGCGGCGTGGAGCCGGGACGCCTTCTCGAGCCGCCACGCGTGCCACGGTCCTTTGAAGTACGTCGAGCGCCCCGCATCGAGCTCGAGCACGACGTTGGTCACCGATTCGAGGAACCACCGGTCGTGCGCCACGATCATGATCCCGGCGTCGAGCGACTGCAGCTCGCGCTCCAGCCATTCCAGGCTCTCGACGTCGAGATGGTTGGTGGGCTCGTCGAGGAGCAGGAGATCCGGATCGCCGCCGAGCGCGCGTGCGAGAGACGCGCGCGTGAGCTCGCCGCCGGAAAAGGTCTGGAGCTGGCGGTCGAGCTGCTCGTCCCTGAAGCCGAGTCCGCGCACGACCGCGGTTGCGCGCTCACGCCAGTCGTAGCCGCCTGCATGCTCGAGCCTCGCCTGCGCCTCGCCGTACCGGCGGATGGTGGCGTCGTCGTGATCTCCGGCAGCCATCGCGCGTTCGAGCCGCCGCAGCTCCTCCTCCAACTCGATCAGGTCGCGCGCGCCGGAGAGCACGTAGTCGCGCAGCGTCAGGCGCCGCTCGAGAGGCGGCCGCTGGTCGTGCAACGCGACGCGCGTGCCCTTCTGGAAGACCACGTCGCCGCCCTGAAGGTTCGTCTCGCCGACGAGCGCGCGCAGCAGGGTCGTCTTCCCGGCGCCGTTGGGCCCGGCGAGCGCGATGCGGTCGCGGCGCTCGACCTTGAACGACACGCCGTCGAACAGCGGGTCGCCGGAGAGCTCTTTGCGGAGGTTGGATGCGATCAGGACTGCCACGGCTGTAAGGGTACGGCCAGTGGCCAAGGTTCTTGCTCTCGATGTCGGCACGTCGTCCGTGCGCGCGTACCGGTTCGAAGAGACCGCGGAGGAGCAGGGCGAGCCTGCGCGTCGCGACTACTCGGGGCAATCCGACCCGGACCAGGTTGTCGCGCGCACGCGCGAGGTGATCGAGGAGGCAGGCGGCGCGGAAGGGGTCGGCGCGGTCGGCGCATCCTGCTTCGGCCACAGCCTGCTCGCGCTCGACGAGCACGGCCGGCCGCTGACGCCGATCCTCTCCTGGCGGGACACGCGCTCGGCCGACGCGGCCGATCTGCTTCTGCGCCGCCTGGACAACGCCGCCGTGCACGCACGTACGGGCTGTCAGATCCATACGAGCTACTGGCCGGCGAAGCTGATGTGGCTGGCGCAGGAAGAGCCCGAGGTGTTCCGCTCGGCGCGCCGATTCGTCTCGTTCTGCGACTACCTGTACGCACAGCTGCTCGCGCGAGAGGTCCCGACGAGCATCTCGATGGCGTCGCCGACGGGTTTGGTCGACCTGCGCACTCGGACGTGGGACGAGGAGATGCTCGACATGCTCGGCCTCGAGGCCGAGCGTCTACCGGCGATCTCCGATGCGCCGGTCGACGGCTGGTATCCGGCGCTCTTCGACGGAGCGTGCTCCAACATCGGCGCGGGCTGCGTGACCCGCGAGCGCGCTGCGCTGATGGTCGGCACTTCGGGAGCCATCCGAGTTGTCTACGAGACGACGCAGCCGCAGCCTCGCCCTGCCCTCTTCCTGCACTGGGTCGACGAGAAACGCGTGGTCGAGGGAGGCTCGCTGTCGGACGGCGGGAATCTCCATGCCTGGATGGACCAGACCCTGCAGCACGCTCCCGCCGGTTCCTTATCCGAACGTGACCCGGACTCCCACGGGCTGACGTTCATGTCGCTGCTCGGCGGTGAGCGCAGTCCGGGCTGGCACCAGCATGCGAAGGGCGCGATCCACGGCCTGACGTTCGGCACCACGCCGCTCGACCTTCGCCAGGCCGGGCTCGAAGGCGTTGCCTTCCGCTTCGCCGAGGTCGCGGACCTGCTGCCGGGGATCGAGGAGATCGTCGCCACCGGCGGCGCGCTGCTCAGGGATCCCGACTGGGTGCAGATCATGGCCGACGCGCTCGGGCGTCCGCTCACGACGTCCGGTGTCAGGGAGGCATCGCTGCGCGGCGCGGCTGTCGTCGCGCTCGAGCGGTTGGGCGAGAGGCCGGCCCCTGCAC
>CATPAS010000072.1 GCA_955652075.1 uncultured Gaiellaceae bacterium
AGCTGACGCTCGTTGCAGCGGGTGCCGCTGGAGCTGCTCCAGGAGATCCGCGCGGCCGACGACGATGCCGGCTTGCGGCCCACCCAGTAACTTGTCGCCGGAGAAACAGACGAGGTCGGCGCCCGCCCCGAGGTTTGCCCGAGCGGTCGGCTCGTCCCCGACGTCGACGAGCGCACCGGAGCCGAGATCGTCCACCAGCGGCAAACCGTGACGACGGGCGACGTCCGCGAGTTCGCGCAGCGAAGGCTGCTCCGTAAAGCCGACGACGCGGAAGTTCGACTGATGGACGCGCAGCAGGACGGCCGTCTCCGGGCCGATCGCGGTTTCATAGTCGTCGGCGCGCGTGCGGTTCGTCGTTCCAACCTCGCGCAGGCGCGCGCCCGATCGCTCGAGCACGTCCGGAATGCGGAAGCCGTCGCCGATCTCGATCAGCTCTCCTCGCGACACCAGCACCTCACGGCCTTCCGCGAGCGCGGCGAGCGCAAGCATGACTGCGGCCGCGTTGTTGTTCACGACCAATGCCGACTCTGCGCCGGTCAGGCGGCGAAGGATGCCGGCGACGTGGTCCTGCCTCGAGCCGCGTCCCCCGGCGGTCACGTCGTACTCGAGGTTCGAGTAGCCGCGCGCGATCTCGCGCACGCGCTCGAGCGCCGCCTCCGCGAGCGGAGCCCGGCCGAGGTTGGTATGCACGATCACGCCGGTGGCATTGATCACGCGGCGCAGCTGAGGCGCTCGTGCCGCGCCGAGCTCTGCCTGCAGCTGCGCCCCGAGATCTCCCGGGTCGTCACCCGTCTGTATTTGTTCACGCGCACGCGCGACGACCTTGCGCGCGGCCTCGACGGCTAGCGGGTCCTCGCTCTGACGCGCCAACTCGTCCACCGAAGGCAGGTCGCGCAACCTCATGGCCAAAAGGCTACTGGGTGACTAGAGCTGGGCGATCACTGCGCATCGGCCTTGACGGGAGCCGCCGGGGTCGCTGAGGAGCGCCGCTCGTAGCCATGGCGCACCCGCTCGACCACCTCGTCGAGATCGTCGGTGATGAACAAGAGGTCGAGATCCTCCGGAGAGATCATCCCGTCGGCGAGCAGCTCGCCCTTGATCCAGTCGATCAGCTCGCCCCAGTAGTCGCTGCCGTAGAGGACGACAGGGAAATGGAACACCTTCCCGGTCTGAATCAGCGTCAGCGCCTCGAACAGCTCGTCCACGGTCCCGAAGCCCCCGGGGAAGACGACGAAGCCCTCTGCGGCCTTCACGAACATCGTCTTGCGCGCGTAGAAGTGGCGGAACGTCAGCGAGATGTCCAGGTAGGGGTTCGGCGACTGCTCGTGCGGCAGCTGGAT
The DNA here is from genome assembly GCA_955652075.1 of uncultured Gaiellaceae bacterium. Lineage (GTDB taxonomy): Bacteria > Actinomycetota > Thermoleophilia > Gaiellales > Gaiellaceae > 3-1-20CM-4-69-9. The sequence continues at coordinate 1,341 of CATPAS010000072.1, forward strand.
GTTGAAGCCGACCGAGAGCCCGCCCCCTTCCTTCGCGCCGCGGTTGGCCGCTTCCATCACGCCGGGCCCGCCGCCGGTCACGACTGCCCAGCCCAGCTCGGCAAACCGGCGTCCCGCCGCGCGCGCCTCTGCGTAGACGGGGTTGTCTTCCCTGATGCGGGCCGACCCGAAGATGGTCACCGCGGGTTGGTGGATCTTGTCGACCGCCTCGAAGCCCTGACGGAACTCCTGGGCGATGAGCGCGAGGTCCTGCTCGAGATCTTCGGTCTTCTCCTCGGCGGAGAGGATCCGTCTGTCTTCCATCAGAAGTTGCGAGGCACGTGTGTCGCGTGCATGCCGAGCACGAGCAGGATCGCGAGGCCGAAGTAGAGGGCCCCGATGATCACTCGCTGATGCGGCTTGACGCGGTAGTACTCCTGCATCTCCGGATGGTTGCGCAGCTTCCAGCGGCGCCATAGCTCTGACGCCGAGAAGATCAGGATGATGATCAGGATCGGGTTCGGGCGCCAGATCACGAGGCCGACAAGGCCGAGGAAGCCGACCAGCCAGAGCGCCGGGTGCAAGGCGGCCGTGATGCGCCCTCCGTCGAGCGGCACGACCGGCAGCAGGTTGAAGAGATTGAGGAAGAAGCCGAGAAACGCGAGCGCCTTCAGCGGTCTCGAGTCGTAGGCGACTCCGGCAACGTAGAGCGCCAATGCGCCGGCGGAGCCGAGCAGTGGGCCCGCAATTGCGAGCTTCGCCTCGCGCCAGGCGTTATGCGGCATCTGCTTCATCGTGATCAGCGCGCCCATGAACGGAATGAACAGCGGCGCAGAGACCGGCAGCCCTTGGTGCTTCGCCTCGAGGACGTGACCCATCTCGTGCACGAAGAGGAGCACGACGAGCCCGATCCCGAACCACCAGCCGCCGAGCCAGACGTAAAACGCAGCGGAGACGAACATCGAGAAGAGGAACTTGAACTTGAGGAGAACGACCCCGAACTTGGCGAGGAAAGCACCGATCCCGGCGATCGGCGCCCAGAGCTTCCGAAGAAGCCCGCGCCAATCCGTCCCGCGGGGCTGAATCGGCTCGTACTGGCGCCACTCCTGGGGGTATTGCTCCATGTCAGCCATTGTGCCAACTGGTATCGGTCGCACCGCGCCCGCTCAAGAGCCCCGGCCGATCCATTCCTCGCCGCCCTCGTAGAACTCCTTCTTCCAGAGGGGTACCTGGCCCTTGAGCGTGTCGATCGCCTCCTTGCAGGCAGCCAGGGCGTCCTGCCGGTGCGGCGCCGAGACTGCGATGACGACGCTGGCCTCGCCGATCGCGACCCGGCCCGTCCGATGGTGGATCGCGATCTCGCAGAGGTCGTAACGGTTCTTCAGCTCCTCGGCGATCCGGACCATGACCTGTTCGGCCATCTCCTCGTACGCCTCGTAGTCGAGATGAAGAACCGTGCGCCCGCGCGACTGCACGCGCGTCGTGCCGGTAAAGGTGGCGATCGCACCTGCCCGGTCGGAGCGAACCTCGCCGACCACCGCGTCCAGCGAGAGCGGCTCTGCGCTGAGCCGGAACGCTCCGCCGGAGACCGGCGGGATCAGCGCAACCTCGTCGCCGTCGGCGAGCGGCCGATCGCGGTCGGCGTACTCCTTGTTGACGGCGTAGAGCAGGCCCTCGGGCTCGTCGCCGAGGTCGAGCGCCGGCCAGATATCGGCAACCCGATCGGCCCCGTCGAGCTCGCGCTCGCTCCAGCCGGCGCGCTCGCGCAGGCCCGCAAACAGGCGCACGCGCACCGCCACGATGCTCAGATTAGCGCGAGGGCTGCTACGTTGTCCGGGCAATCAGGACGAGTACCGGTAGTGCTTTCCAGCCTTCCTCTACTTGTTCGACGTCAAGAAAGCTAGGGAGGAAATTACGTGGCAACCGGTACCGTCAAATGGTTCAACGATGCCAAGGGATACGGCTTCATCGCGCCCGAGGATGGCGGCAAGGATCTCTTCGTGCATCACTCGAACATCGCCGGCGACGGCTTCAAGTCTCTGACCGAGGGCGCCAAGGTCGAGTATGAGTCGCGCGAGGGCCAGAAGGGCCCCGAGGCGATCAACGTCGTTCCTCAATAGAAGGGGCACGTAGTCGCCGAGAAGGAACAGAAGATCGAGCTCGACGGCGAGGTCGTCGAGGCTTTGCGGAACGGTTATTTCCGGATCGCGCTCGACGGCGGCCATGAGACGCTCGGATACACGGCCGGGAAGATGCGGCGCTACCGCATCCGTATCTTCCCCGGTGACCGGGTGAAGATCGAGCTCTCGCCGTACGACCTCAACCGCGGCCGGATCGTCTACCGCTACAAGTAGCTCGCCCGGCCGGCCAGCGTACGATTCGGGTGTGGCCACCACCGGCGACGAGCGGCGGACCGACTCGGACATCGAGGTCAAGCCCGTCTACACCGCCGACGACGCGCCCGAGGAGCTCGAGCCTCCGGGTGAGTTCCCGTTCACGCGCGGTCCTTATCCGGACATGTACCGCGGGCGTCCGTGGACGATCCGGCAGTACGCGGGTTTCGCGTCCGCAGAGGAGACGAACCAGCGCTTCCGTTATCTCCTGGAGCGCGGCCAGACGGGACTGTCGGTCGCGTTCGACCTGCCTACGCAGCTCGGCTACGACTCCGACGACCCGCGCGCAGTCGGCGAGGTCGGAAGGACCGGGGTGGCGATCGACTCGCTCGCCGACATGGAGTTGCTCTTCGACCGGATCCCGCTCGCAGATGTTTCCACCTCGATGACGATCAACGCACCCGCCGCGCTGCTTCTGCTGCTCTACGAGCTCGTCGGGGAAGAGCAGGGGGTCCGCGGCGACCAGCTGCGTGGCACCGTGCAGAACGACATCCTCAAGGAGTACATCGCGCGCGGGAACTACATCTTTCCCCCGCGTCCCTCGATGCGCCTCACGACCGATCTGTTCGCGTACGCCGCCGAGCGGATCCCGAAATGGAACCCGATCTCCATCTCGGGGTACCACATTCGCGAAGCGGGCTCGACCGCGGTGCAGGAGGTCGCGTTCACGCTCGCCAACGGGATCGCGTATGCGGAGGCTGCCGTCGCGGCAGGGCTGTCTCCGGACGACCTCGGCGAGCGTCTCTCGTTCTTCTTCAACGCGCACAACCACTTCTTCCAGGAGGTGGCGAAGTTTCGCGCGGCCCGACGTCTGTGGG
>CATPAS010000073.1 GCA_955652075.1 uncultured Gaiellaceae bacterium
CAATCAGCGTCACCGCTCGTCCCGAAGGCGCGTCGCCGTTGTCCCAGTAGTAACGGTTGCCCTCGAGGCCGCGTCCCGCGTAAGCACGGACCCGCTCGACCGGAGCCGGGAGGTCGCCGGGCTCGGACGTCACGAGGATCGCTTCGACAAGGCCGCTCACGCCTAGACCCTATCGGCCGTGCCCGCCGCCGCCGGGCGTCTCGATGGTGACGATGTCGCCGGCCGCGAGATCACGGGTGACCTTGGCCGGAAGCTGCTCGCCGTCGAGCGCGTTCCGTCCCGTCGCGCCAGGCCGGCCGCCGCGCTCGCCCTGCGGCGCGTGACTGCGGCGCTCGCTGATGATCGAGAGCCGGCAGTCCTCGAGCACGCGCAGCTCGCGCAGAACACCGTCACCGCCTCGGTGGCGTCCCGCACCGCCGGAGCCGAGCCGCAGCGCATACCGCTCGACGCGCAGTGGGTACTCCAGCTCGAGCGCTTCGACCGGCGTGGACAGCGTGTTCGACATCGCGACGTGTACGCCGCTCGGCCCGTCCGCGTCCGGACAAGCGCCCTGTCCGCCGCCGATCGTCTCGTAGTACGTGAAGCGGTCGTTGCCCAGCGTGAGGTTGTTCATTGTTCCTTGCCCTTGCGCGGGCACGTCGATCCCCTCGCCGAATGCGCGCATCACGACGTCGACGATTCGGGACGACGTCTCGACGTTGCCCGCGGCCACGGCTGCGGGCCGGCGGGCGTTGACGAGGCATCCCTCGGGAGCGGTGACGGTGATCGGCGCGAAGGCTCCGCCCGACGCAGGGAGATCGGGGTCGACGAGGACGCGGACGACGTAGAAGCACGCGGAACGCGCAACCGACAGAGGGCAGTTCAGGTTGCCGTCGTGCTGAGGGGACGTACCGGTGAAGTCGATCGCGACATCGTCACCCTCGACCGTCACGGTGGCGCGCACCTCGAGATCGCCGCCGATTGCCTCCAGCACATCATGCCCCTCGAAGCGACCGTCCGGAAGCGCGGCAATGCCCGCGCGCATCCTGCGCTCCGAGTAGGCGAACAGTTCGTCCATGGCGGCCACGACGGTGTCGTGTCCCCGCCGCGCGCAGAGCTCACGCACGCGCTGCTCTGCCAAGCGGTGCGCCGCGAGCTGTGCGCGCAAGTCTCCGCGCCGCTCCTCCGGATTGCGCATGCGCGCGACGAGGTTCGTGATGACGTCTTCGTCGAGTCGGGTCGGCGGGATCACGACGCCTTCTTCCTCGAGCGTCCGCGAATCTGCCGGCATCGACCCGGGCTCGCGGCCCCCGACGTCGGCGTGATGTGCACGAGTGACGGCGAAACCGGCCTCGGTTCGCGACACGAGCGTGATGTCAGGGAGGTGCGTGCCGCCCGAGTAGGGATCGTTCAGTGCCCACACCTCGCCGAAGGCCGGATCGTGCTGCATCACGGCGGCGACCGCATCGGGCATGGCACCGAGATGAACGGGGATGTGCTCGGCCTGCGCGATCATGCGGCCGCGCTCGTCGAAGAGGCCCGTGGAGCAGTCGCGACGCTCCTTGATGTTCGCGGAGAACGCCGAGCGGACGAGGACGGCTCCCATTTCCTCGGCGACTGCGCGTAGCAGGCTGGCGATGATCTGGAGCTCGATCGTCACTGTTTGCTGAGCCGCAGCATGCGACCATCCCTAGCCCCCACCCACCCGGGGGGAATCCAGCAGGTCGAGCCGGGGAGCTCGACAACGGCCGGGCCCGTCACCGTCGTCTCTTCGGTGCGCGGCAGCTCGAGCTCGGGTCCCTTGCGGATGTCTGCGGTCCGGACTGCAACCAGCTGGACTTCGCGCTCTCTTTCCGCGAAGCCGTACTGCTCTTCATGGGCGCGATGGAATGCTTCCGCCAGGTCCTCCTGCAGCGGCAACGTCAGCTCGAAGGACTGACCCGCGTAGCGCAGATCCGCTTCGCCTTCCCGCGGAAGCTCGCCTGCGTCCGCGAGCGGTACCAGGTAGGACCTCACCGCATCTCTCCGTTCCTCCGAGGCAACCAAACCGAGCGCCGACAGGACGCCCGCGGCCTCCGGCACGAGCACCGTGCCGATCCCGAGCTCGTCCGCAAGCTCGCACGCGTGCAGTGGTCCCGCACCGCCAAAGGCGACGAGCGCGAAGTCCGCTGGATCGTGGCCACGCTCGACCGAGACGACGCGCAGCGCACGCAGCATCTCCGCGTTGACGACGTCGACGACTGCCCGCGGATCGATTCCGGCGAGCGCGCGCTCGGCCGCGGCTCGATCGAGCTCGATGCCACCCGCGAGCCGCTGAGGCAGCCGGCCGAGCAGGAGGTTCGCGTCCGTGACGGTGCCCTGCGTCCCACCGCGGCCGTAACACGCCGGGCCTGGATCAGCGCCGGCGCTCTGCGGCCCGACGCGGAGCGCACCTCCTGCGTCCGTCCAGACGAGCGAACCTCCACCGGCGCCGACGGTGTGCAGATCGACGGTCGGCAGACGGATCGGCAGGCCGGCGACCGGCCGTTCGCTCGCACGCTCGGCGCGCCCGCCCGCGATCAGGCACACGTCCGTCGACGTTCCGCCCATGTC
>CATPAS010000074.1 GCA_955652075.1 uncultured Gaiellaceae bacterium
CGCGAAGCTCGGGGTGCTCTTCTTTCACCCGCCGTACGTGGTCGGCGTCCGACCCGCGCGACGGATGCCAGACATCCCCCAGCTCGAGCGCCCGCCGGATCGCGCGCTCCGAGCTGCCGCCGACCCAGATCTCCGGCTGCGGCGACGGGTGCGGCTCCGACGTCGCGTCATGGAACGACCAGCGCTCGCCCTCGAAATCGCGCTCGCCGCTCCAGAGGGCACGCATCAGCCGGATCGCCTCGTCGGCACGCCGCCCGCGGCCCTCGAACGGGATGCCCATGAAGTCGAACTCATCCTTGTGCCAGCCCATCCCGACGCCGAGTGTGAAGCGGCCGCCGGAGAGCTCCTGCAGCGTCGCGACCTCCTTCGCCAGGCGCATCGGGTTGTGTAGCGGCACGAGCACGATCGAGGTGCCGAGACCGATCCGTTCCGTCCAGCCGGCAATCCAGCCGAGCGTGACGAGCGGGTCGTAGACGCGGCCGTACGGATCCACCGCCTCGGGGCCGACGATGATGTGCTCCGTGGCCCAGACCGAGTCGAACCCGAGCTCCACCGCCAGCTCGACAGTCCGGCGGATCCCGTCGGGATTCGAATCCAGACCATAGTTCGGCAGGATCACACCGAAATGCACGACCCGAGCCTAGCGCCGCTACCCCTGGAATCGCGCTCGCAACAGGCGTAGGCTCGCCCTTCCCGAACGGAAGGAGGGCACGCGAATGTACGCACGCGTTGCCAGTTTCGAGGGACGGGACTCGAGCCTCACGGACCAGCTGATTCAGCGAGTTCGTGACCAGGGGCCGAGCTCCGTGCCTGACGCGAAGGGCTTCCTCGGGCTCTTCGACCGCGACCGCGGAACGTCGCTCGGCATCACGTTCTTCGACAGCGAGGAGGCGATTACCGGCTCCGAGCGAGCATTCGAGGACATGGCCAAGAACTTCTCGCCCGAGATGCGCGGGCGCAGGACGTCGGTCGACACCTACGAGGTCACGATCTTCGACGGCGACGCCGAGCGCGCGAAGGCGGCCCGCGTCAGCACGCTGGAAGGATCGCCGAGCAAGATCGACGAGAGCATCAGCAAGGTGCAGTCCGAGACCTTGCCGCAGGTTCGCAAACTGGACGGAAACGTCGGCGCCATCGGCCTCACCGACCGCAAGAGCGGCCGCGCCATCGTGATCACGCTCTGGGAGAGCTCGGATGCGCTTCGCAAGACCGAGCAGCAAGCCGATCGCCTACGCGAGCAGGCTGCCAAGTTCGGCGGCCAGAGCATCGGCGGCGTCAACCGTTACGAGGTTGCAGTCGCGCAACAGTTGAGCGCCGTTCACGTCTGAGGAAAGCCACCTAAGTGCGGGGCCGGCCCTGTCGGCCCCCCACCATCCTCGCCGCAGTACGGCAGGATCACACCGACGTGGACGATCCCAGACTGACGGCGGCGCGAGTGGCACGGCTGGCGACGACGGATCCCGACGGCCGGCCGCACCTCGTCCCGATCGTGTTCGCGCTCGACGGCGACACGCTCTATTCCGCCGTAGACCGCAAGCCGAAGCGCTCCTCGAAGCTGCGGCGGATCGAGAATGCGCGCGCCCGGCCCGACGTCACGATCCTCGTCGACCACTACGAAGAGGAGTGGGGCCGCCTCTGGTGGATCCGCCTCCGCGGCCAGGCCCGCGTGCTAGACGAAGGCGAGGAGCGAGAGCGCGCGATCGCGCTGCTCCAGGAGAAGTACCCGCAGTACAGCACCGAGCCGCCCGACGGGCCGGTGCTTGCGGTCGATGTCACCGAGGTGCGCGAGTGGTCCCCATGAACCGAACGGCGTACACAGCCGACGGATAATCGGCCACTACGAACAAGGCTGAGAGCGGCTATGGTGGACCCGACTTCGCGGCCACGCCCGCGTGCTCCACAAGGGCGATGAGCGAGACCGTGCACTCGCTCCGCTGCAAAGAAATACCCGCAAATACCGCACCGAACCTCCCAAATGGGCCCGTCCTAGCCGTGGACGAACGCCTGCGCGTTTGGCCTGACGGATAGGAGGTACCTGATAAAGAAACCGATGAAAGGACTCCGCGTGTTCAAACGCACAAAGTCACAAGCACTGAAGGACAACGCCGCGAGCGCGACCGATTTCGCCACGGCGCTCGCCAAGGACAAGAAGTTCCGTCAGCAGGTCCTGTCGGCCGTCAGCCACGGGACTCTCGCACGTCGTCGGGCGGCGAGCCGGTTCGGCTTCCTCGCAGCCGTGACGAGGCTCAGCACCGACCCGAAGCTGAAGAACGAGCTTCGCAAGATGACGAAGAACCTCGAGAACGCGTGGGCGCGCATCGACAAGAGGCAGAAGCGCAGTCACAAGCTGCGCAACACCCTCCTCGTCCTCGGCGGCGTTGGCGGCGCAGCCGCTGCCGCATTGAAGACGCGAAAGGGCAGTCTGCCGAACGTTCCGTTCACCGGCGGAAACACGCCCCGCACGATCGACGAGTCGATCGAGGTCAACGTCCCCGTCTCCGTGGCGTACAACCAGTGGACGCAGTTCGAGGACTTCCCGCTCTTCATGGAAGGCATCGACCACGTTCAGCAGCTCGGCGACACGCGCCTGCACTGGGCCGCGACGATCGGCGGCAAGACGGCCGAGTGGGACGCGAAGATCCTCGAGCAGCATCCCGACAAGCAGATCAGCTGGATCAGCGAGGACGGCAAGAAGACGCGCGGTACCGTCTCGTTCGAGCCCATGGGCGAGAGCAATACGCACATCCGCCTCTCCATGAGCTACCAGGCGGATCCGATCGAGGCCATCGGCTCAGCCGCCGGACTCGACGCGCGACGCGTGCGTGGCGACCTCGAACGGTTCAAGGAACTGGTCGAGAGCCGCGGCACCGAGAGCGGCGCCTGGCGCGGCGAAGTCGCGGCCGGCAAGACCAAGAGTTAAGGGGCGACCACTCGCTTCCGCGAGGCCGCCGTTCGGCGGCCTTCGCGGAACCGAGTGAAGCGAGAGTCTGATCTACCTACAGCTGGCCGCGGATTGCTCCGGCCGGATACTTCGCGGTGTGGATGTTGACGTAGTAGGCGCTGGGTGTCTTTTCGATCGCCTTGATCAGCGACTTCGACGCAGTGACGCAGCCCTTCGTCTTCAAAGCGCCGGTGAAGAAGGCGACGACGACAGGGCCGGACTTCCCCGCCGCCGCTTTGTGGATGTGTGAGGCGTTTACTTTGCTGATTCCCTTCAGGCTCGAGTAGGTCCAGCAGACCTTGCCCGTCCCGGCATTGAGTGTGATCACTGCCTTGCCGGATCCCTTCGGGGCGCCCTTTGGCACTTCAGCGCTGCCGGTCAGCGATGTCGTGAACGACTTGGTTGCCGCTGAAACGGCCCCTAATGCAAGCGCTGGAACGCACAGCAGGCCAAGCAGGCAGACGACGAGCACACGGGCACGCATACGTCCTCCGATCGGTAGTGGTTAGCCCCTCTACCCCGTTCGCCTGCCAACGGTTTGCCACTTGTGGGGCGATGAGCAAGCGGCTTCACAGGGGCTGAGTCTAGTCAAGGCGCCGCCCGCGCCAGCTGCTTGCGCACGATCTCTTCTCCTGCCTCCCGGCCGGCGGCATGGCCTGTTGCCGCGTCGATGAACGCAGCACGCTCGAGCGCATAC
>CATPAS010000075.1 GCA_955652075.1 uncultured Gaiellaceae bacterium
CTCGAGGATTGCGTCGAGCTGGCGGTCGGCGACCTCATGCCGCTCCATCCGGATCATGTTACGGCGAGCAGCTCCTCGCGCGTGGCGATCACCCGCGCCCCGTCGCCCAAGGCCTCCGAGACGCGCTGTTGCGCACCGGGACCGCTCTCCAGGACCTCGACATGGCGCTCGGCGCCCAGATGGGACAGTGCGATGCGCGCCAGCTCTGCGGGCACGTCTGTGAAGACGCCGATGCGCGTGCCGCTGGCGCGCAGCTGCCGCAGCGTGGTGCTGACGTCGGCGTCCCGCCGGAAGTAGACCGGCGCGCGCTCCTCTGCGAACCGCTCCAGCAGCTCCCGCCAGTTCGGCAGCTCCTGATCGAGCGCGTCGACGTCCACCCGGAAGCGGCGGCGCGCATCCTCGAGCCAGTCGCGCCAGAGCGGCTCGGTGTCGCCAAGCGCCGAGAGGCTGATCGCCACCGCCTTCATCGCTCGCGGAGCCGGAGCCCGAGCAGCATCCCGACGGCGAGCCCGACTGCGTCGATCGCGACGTCGACCGGCGAGGCGTGGCGGCCGCGAACGAAGTGCTGGTGCAGCTCGTCGCTGGCCGCATACGCGATGCCCACCGCGAGTGCAAGCGCCTCACGGCCGAGCGCCCGGTACAGAAGTCCGCCGAGAATTGCGTACTCCGTCACGTGGGCGCCCTTACGGAGGACCGTGTCCCACATCCCGAGCCCGGTCGAGAGGCTCGGGATCGAGGACAACGTGAAGATGACCGCGGCCCAGACGAGGACGGGAAGCCAGACCGTGAGGAGTCGCGATCGAGCCATCCGCCGGCCGATGCTAGTCTCCGGCCGACAACCGGCGAGCGGCAAGGGAATCCGGTGCAAGTCCGGGACGGTCCCGCCGCTGTAAGGGGAGACGCTTCCGCGCCACACGCCACTGGCCTTCGGGCTGGGAAGGCGGCGAGGGAGGGAGCCCCGAGTCAGAAGACCTCCGCCGCCGGCAACCCGAACCCCTCGCGGAAGGAGGATTCGTGTCTCACCGACTCATCGTCGTCGCGGCGGCCCTCGTCGCTGCGCTGCTCGTCGTGCCGGCTGCATTCGCCTTGAAGGTGCATGTCCGGGTGGAAGGCAAGGAGCGAACGATCTTCGGGCCAACCGCGGCACTGATCGACGTCACCTCACCTCGTGCCAATGCGTTGCCCGAGAACGCGCTGGACGCGCTCGAAACGGCGAGCGTGCTCGGCGAGTTCTACTACCACGTCACGCAGAGCGGCTTCGGCCCTTACGTGGACCAGGTCGGCCGTTACGCTGCCGTCGGTCAGACGGGGTGGGTGTTCAAGGTGAACGGCGCATCGCCTCCCGTCGGCGCGGACCAGGTGCGCCTGCAGGCGGGAGACACCGTGCTCTGGTACTGGGCCCAGTTCGGCAGCGCGGGCGGTCCGAAGACGCTCGTGCTCTCACGGGTCGGCAAGACAACGTGCTACCGAGTCACGTCCCAGGACGACAACGGCATGGTCACTCCGGCGCTGGGCGCCGTCCTCCACGTCGGCAAGCGCACGGTGAAGACCCAGGGCGCCACTCAGGCAGCTGTGGCGTGCGTCGGGCCGCATCGCGGCTTGCTCGTGCGCGCCACGCTTGACGGAGCGGTGCGCTCGAACGCCCTACCGTGAGCCGTCTCGCATTCGTCCTCGCTGTCGTCGTCCTTGCGGGCTGCGGCGGCGAGGACGGCGGCAGGGCGACACTGTGGATCACGCGTGATCAGGGTGCGCACGTGATCCTGCAGAAGGAAGTGCCGTCCGGTCTTACCGCAATGCAGGCGCTCGACCGTGTCGCCCGCATCGACACGCGCTACGGAGGCCGCTACGTGCAGGCGATCAACGGCGTTGTGGGCTCGCTGTCGTCGCGACGCGATTGGTTCTATTTCATCAACGGCTACGAGGGCGATCGCAGTGCTGCCGAGTACCGCCTGAGATCTGGCGACGTCGAATGGTGGGACTTCCGCTCCTGGCAGAAACACATACGCGAGCCGGTGGTCGTCGGCGCTTTTCCCGAGCCGTTCTTGCACGGGTACGCGGGCCGGAGACTGCCCGCGCGTGTCGTCTACGCCGGCCGGCACCAGCGGGGCGTGGCGGAGCGGCTTGCGAAACTCCTCGGTGGCCGAGCCAGCCCGGCGTTGCCGGACGCATCACGGATGAATCTCCTCGTTCTCGTCCCGGCCACGCCGGGCGCGACGCCGTCGTTCTCGGCCGAACTGAGTCGCGGCACGGCTCCCGGAGATCCTGTCTCGATGCGCTTCCGAGGTAATCCCGCGCTGCTCCTCCGGAGTCCGCCGTTCGGCCGCCTGCGCTACCAGGTGAACCGATGAAGCCTGCCGCCGCAGTCGCCCTGCTCGCCTCGCTCGCGGCCGCGGCGCTGCTCGCAACGCAGGCTTGGGGCGCGGGCTTGCTCGCAGGCGCGCTCTTCCTTGTGTGTCTGCGCGCCCCGCGCGGACGGCGGAGGTTGTATCTCCTCGGCACGGGCATTTCCGCGCTCGGGGTCTTCGTGCTGACACCTCTGATCGAGACGATCGGCTCGCATCCACTCTGGACCGGACCGATCGTTCCGGTGCTCGGCCAGCTCGACGTCACGAGCGAGGAGCTTGCGAGTGCCGCGCTCAACTCGCTCCGACTCGCCGCGGTCGGGCTCGCGTTTGCCGCGTATGCGCTCCTGCTCGATCACGATCGGCTTCTCCAAACAGTCCGGTTCGCCCGCCCGGCGGCGCTCGCCACGCGGCTGATGCCGACGTTGGAACGCGACGCCGCGGGTTTCGTCGAGGCGCTGCGCGGCCGTGGAGTCGAGGTCACCGGCGTGCGCGGACGGGCTGCCTTGCTTTCGCCGCTGCTCGCGAGCTCGCTGGAACGAGGGCTCAACCTCGCAGAGGCGATGGAAGCCCGCGGTTACGGGAGATCCGGGCGCACGAGCACTCCGTCGCCGCCCTGGCGTCTGCGAGACAGCGCTGCCGTCCTCGCCGCGGCAGGGATTGTCGTGATCGGAGCGCTGTGGCTCTAGCACGCGCCGAGCACCTGACGTTCTCGTATCCGGGCTCGGTCGTGCACGCGCTCGACGACGTGTGCGCCGAGATCGGCGAGGGCGAGCTCGTCGCCGTGTTCGGGGAGTCCGGCTCCGGAAAGTCGACCCTGCTGCGCGCCTTCGCGGGGCTCGTCCCGCACTTTCACGGTGGCCGCTTCTCGGGCCGGGTCGACGTTGCGGGACTCGACACTCGAACCGTGCCGCCGGCGGAGCTCGCGGGCACTGTTGCCACCGTTTTTCAGGATCCGGAGCAGCAGGTCGTGCTCACCGAGGTGGCGCGCGAGGTCGCCTTCGGTCTCGAGAATCTTGGCACGGTGCCCGGGCAGATTCTCGGCCGCGTGCGTGAGGCTCTTGCTGCGGTCGGCGTCGAGCACCTCGCCTTTAGGGCCGTGGCCGAGGTCTCCGGGGGGGAGCTCCAGCGCGTCTGCCTGGCCTCGGCACTGGCGCTGCGCCCGCGGCTCCTGCTTCTCGACGAGCCGACGTCTCAGCTCGACCCGGAAGGGGCC
>CATPAS010000076.1 GCA_955652075.1 uncultured Gaiellaceae bacterium
ATCGGCGACCTTGTCGAGATCGTGGACGCGCTCCACGTACGCACGCCCTTCCGCCCCGAGCCGCTTGCGCAGCTCGAAGGACTCCACCAGGGGCCGCAGCCTCTCCACGAGATCGTCCTTCGTCGCGGACACGATCGGCACCTTCACGCCAAACGCCTCTTCAGTTTGAGCAACCGCCTCCGCATCCAGATGAGTGACGACCGGCTTGCCATACGCCATCGACTCGATCGTGAACACCCCGTGCCAGAGGTAATGCATCTGGTCGACGACGATGTCCGCGCGCTTGAACCGCTCCACCGCCTCGTCGTGCGGCACGCCGTGGACGATGTCGAGGTCAACCGGCAGCTGCGCGCACGCTTCGACCACGTGCTGCGTTCCCTTCTTCTCGAGATCCGACGGCGCGTGCACGACGAGCGGCCGCTCCCGCTCCACCGCCTGGACGGGCTGGTACTCGCGCAGGTCGAGTCCCGGCGGGATCACTGCGGTAGCGTCCGGCACCCAGCGCGTCGCCGCGTATGAGCCAACGATCCAGGCGTCGAACTTCTTGCGGTACTCGAGCTCCTCGGGACGCTTGCCCCGGATGTCGTCCCCGAGGAACTGCATCACGGATTTCTTCCGCGCTGCGCGCAGGATCGGCACGTTCAGCGACTTCGGCACCAGCGTCTTCCCGAAGTAGAAGTGAAAGATGTCGGCCTGTGGGAGGTAGCGGGCAAGCGCGCGCCACTGGACGGCCTGCTGGCGAAGCAGTCCCGATCGCGGCAGGTCGAGGTCGATGTCGTACTCGTCGGGGCGCCACGGCTGCGGCCAGAAGACGAGCAGCCGCGCGTCGACGCCCTTGCGGCGGAGCGCATTGACGTGGGCCCAGCCGGTGCCTGCGAGGTTCACGGGGAGGTGGAGGACTCGAGCGTCCATTACCGGGAGGGGCACAAACCCAACGATACGATCCGCGGCCGTGCCCGCCGGACTGAAACGACGCCTGTACCTCGCCGCGCGCGACGTGCGGCATCCAGGTCCTGCCCTCGAGCGCCGCCGCATTCGCGCTGAAGTGGCAAGCTTCCTCGGCGGCCGCGACCTGCTCGTGGAGTACGAGCGGGAGGTGCGTGATAGCGGGCTGATGGAGCACCTGCTCCAAAAAGGTCGCGAGCATCACGACGCCGTCGTGGCCACGGGCGCCGGCCATTCGCTCGGCGCGATCGGTTACACGGAGGGCGTCTACCTCTACGCGGTCCAACGCATGGTCCGGCCCGAGGTCGTGGTCGAGACGGGGGTGGCGAACGGCTTCTCGACCGCCTTCTCGCTCCTGGCGCTCAAGGCGAACGGTGCCGGTCATCTGCATTCGATCGACCTGCCGCGGGAGGTCGGCCGCGACTACGAGCCGGGCACGTTCTACGAGGGGGAGGGCCGCGCCGGCATTCCACCCGGATCCGAGCCGGGCTGGCTGATACCGCAGGAACTGAAGGAGCGTTGGACGCTGATCCTGGGCCGAAGCCAGGACGAGCTCCCGCCGTTGCTCGAAAGGCTGGGGACGGTGGACACCTTCATGCACGACAGCGAGCACTCGTTCGACTGCATGTGGTTCGAGTTCAATGCCGCGTGGCCCGCCTTGCGGCCGGGCGGAGTGCTCGTCTCGGACGACGTGAACTCGACCGAGGCTTTCGGCCGCTTCGCCGCTCAGGAGGAGCGGCAGCCTGTCCGGCTCGCCCCCGGAATGGCCCTGCTAAGGAGGTGAATTTGACAAGTTAGTGAGTAATAGCTAACTTACGGCCATGGCAGTCACAGAGCGAAGGAGCGCCGAAGAGCGCCGCGAGCAGATCCTCGAAGCGGCCCTGGCCGAGTTCGCCGCCCGCGGGCTCGAGGGCGGTTCCACGGAGGCGATCGCGAAGGCGGTCGGGATCTCGCAGCCCTACGTCTTCCGCCTCTTCGGCACGAAGAAGGAGCTCTTCATGGCCACCGTCGAGCGCTGCATGCACGGGACGCTCGAGATGTTTCGCACGGCGTCCGCCGGCCTGAAGGGCGAGGAGGCCTTGCGCGCGATCGGCGAGGCGTATGTCGAGCGTCTGGGCACCGATCCGACCTATCTGCACTCTCAGATGCAGGCGTATGCGGCGTCGCACGACCCCCAGATCCGCGAGGTGGTGCGAAACGGTTACGGGGAGCTGGTCGAGTACGTGGAGCGCGTCTCGGGCCTGTCCACGGACCGCGTCTCCCACTTCTTCGCGAAGGGGATGCTCCTGAACGTCGTGGCGTCGATGGACTTGCTCGGCGCCGACGAGGGCTGGGCCCAGCGCCTCATCGACGGCTGCCGCAAGGACGTCTAGGCCCTTTTTATTTGGACTCGAAGTAAGTGATCACTCACAAGCATATGCCGGTTATCCGCACCACGACGCGCAAGAGGGCCGCATTCGCTGCGGCCACCGGCGAGCGCACCATCGACAAGACGACCCGAAGGAGGAACCCATGAGCGCCAAGACTCGAACGATGTGGACTTTCGCAATCACCTCGGTGGCGGTGTTCATGGCCACCCTCGACAACCTCGTGGTCACGACCGCACTGCCGGTGATTCGCAAGGACCTGCACGCGACGCTCGCGAGTCTCGAGTGGACGGTCAACGCGTACACGCTGACGTTCGCCGTCCTGCTCTTGACCGGAGCGGCGCTGGGTGACCGGTTCGGCAGACGCCGGATGTTCGTGGTGGGGCTCGCGATCTTCACCGTCTCGTCGGCCGCCGCTGCGCTCGCGCCTTCGGCCGGAGCGCTCGTCGCAGCGCGTGCGGCCCAGGGTGTCGGCGGAGCGATCATCACGCCGTTGACGCTCACGATCCTGAGCGCGGGTGTGCCGGCCAATCGTCGCGGCGCTTTCATCGGCGCCTGGAGCGGAATCGCCGGCCTGGCCG
>CATPAS010000077.1 GCA_955652075.1 uncultured Gaiellaceae bacterium
GTAGGTCTGGATGGTGAGTGGGCTGCCGCCTCGGAGCGGTTCCGTACCGCGTTCGACCGCCAGCGAGAACCGGTCGCCATAACCCTCGTCGGTGAGATCGCGCTGGAACTGTGAGACGAGCAGGCGGCGGTGCGTGAGGATCAGGACGCCGAGGGTGCGCGCGGCTTCCACGAAGCCCGCCGCCGCAATTGTCTTGCCCGACGCGGTCGGATGGCGGAACCGGTAGCGGCGCACGGCGCCCGGGTCCGGGCCGGTATAGTGCTCGTCCTCCTCGACCTCTCCATCGAGAACGTCCTCCACGGAATCCTCCGTCGGCTCGTCCTCGTCCTCCGTTTCAGCTTCGACGACTTCGGCGCCGTTGCCGTTTCCGTTCGGGTCCGCTTCCTTCTCGTGCGACGCGATCAGCTCTGTGAGCATGCCGGCGAGCGCGTCGATCTGGTGACGGCGCAGCTCGGTACCGGACGCGAGGTGCGGTTTCTCCTCGGCGAGCACGCGTTCGAGACCGAGCATGAAGCCGTACTCGACCTTCCACCCGGGTGAGGGTGTGCGACGTCCTCCCTCGATCTCCGCGAGGGCGTCGTCCAGTGCGCGCCGGCGAGACGTGCCGGGCGCCAGGACCTTGGCGGGATCCTCGCCCTCCCGAATGAAGGGCTCGCCCGCCCAGGCTTCGGCTCGGAGGGCGTCGGCCGTCAAGCCGTCCGTCGCCTCCGACGCTGTGGTCGGCTGCTCTTTGATCTCCTGCATGGACGCAGCGTCTAAAAGCGCTGCACTTGTAAGAAAAGGCGACCCCGCGAATCCCCACGGCGGGAGTCGTCGGATCAGTATATCGACTAAGCAGCTAGGTGCCGAGACCCCCGAACACGGCAAAGGGGTTCTGGGGCTGTACCTCGTAGACCAGCTCGCCGCCGGGCTCGACCTCGCCGTGGATCCTTCTGGCCAGCTCGACGGCTTCCTCGCGGTTCCTCGTGCCCGCGATCACGTACGTGAACGTGCGCGAGACGTCGTAGCCCTCGGCCCGGAGCTGCTCGGCGAGGTCGTGGGCCTCGCGGAGGCTCTCTGCCTCGACCCGCACCTCCCACGGCGCATAGCCGCGCTGGAGGAGCTCCTCCTCGACGTCCGGCTGCTCGGGCTCGTCGTTCCAGCGCTCCTCGTCGCGGAGCCAGCGCTCGGTCACGAACCGGGCGGGCGTCAGCCCAAGGTCGTTCAGCTCGCTCTCGACGATGCGCGCCGCCTGCTCGGCCTGCATACCGGTGGACGCGTAGATGAAAACCGTGTTGCCGTCCCGCGAGACGGCAAGGCGGTGCTCGCGCAGCTCGTCGGCGAGCTCCTCCGCGCTGCTCTGCCTCAGCCCGAGCCGGCCGAGGAGGTCCTGCGCAACTTCCTCATCGGGGAGCTCGATTCGAATCCGCCAGTCGTCGTGCGCCACTACGCCAATGCTCCTTCCTGTGTCTGGGCGAACGTATGCCCGAAGAGGCGATCCGACATGCCGATCTGGTCGAGGTGCTTCGTGATCCCGCCGAGAAAGAACGGCCAGCCGGCGCCAAGCAGGAGGCCGGTGTCGACGTCGGCCGCTTCGGTGACGACGCCTTCCTCGATCAGATGGTGAATTTCGTCCGCGACGGCCTCGAGGACGTCTTCGACGATCTGCTCGCGCGTGCGCGGCGCGTCTTCGACGATGACCGGCTCTCCACCGTCCGCAATCGACGCCAGTGCGGGCGACAGTGGGAAGCGCTCCGGAAACGCGTCGTGCATCCGCTCGAGCACGTGATTGGCCACGCGAGGGCCGACCATCTGCAGCAGCACGGACGGCGCCATCGGCATCCCCAGCGACATCACGGCTTCGTCCACATCTTCGACAGGCGTCCCGTGCTCGACGGCGTCCATGATCACGCGTGTCATGCGTGTCAGCACGCGGTTGACGACGAAGCCCGGCGCGTCGTTGACGAGAATCGGCCGCTTGCGCAGCTTCTCGCCGACGTCCCACACCGTCGCGAGCGCGACGTCATCCGTCTCCGCGGCGCGCACGACCTCGAGCAGCGGCATCACGGCAACCGGGTTGAAGAAGTGCATGCCGGCGACGCGTTCGGGCCGGCGTAGGTCGTCGGCCATGTCCGTGATGGAGAGGGCGGACGTGTTGGTCGCGAGCACGCACTCGTCGCGCACCACCTGCTCCAGCTCGGCGAACACCTGCCTTTTCACGTCGAGCTCCTCGAACACCGCCTCGAGCACGAGCTCGCAGTCGGAGAAGCCTTTGTAGTCCGTGCTGCCGGAGACGAGCGAGGAGAGGAACCGTCCCTTGCCCTCGTCCAGGCGGCCGTTGGCAACCTGGCCGTCGATCTCCGCGCGGATGTCGGCGAGCGCGTCGTCGACGATCTCCTGTTTCACGTCCCGGATGACGATCGGCACTTCGAGGCGGCGCAGGAAGAGCGTCGCGATTTGCCGCGCCATCAGGCCCGCGCCCACGATGCCGACCCTGTTCACCTTCAGCGCCGTCGCCGACGGCCGGTCGGGATGCTTCTTCGCGCGCTGCTCGACGAGCTGGAACGCGTACAGCGACGCCTGTGCCTGCGGACCGGGCAGGAGCTCGCCGATCGCTTCTCGCTCGCGGCGGTAGCCCTCTTCGATCGTCCACTCGCGTGCGCCGGCGATCAGGTCGAGCGCGGCGTACGGCGCGGGCGCTGCTCCGTGGACCGTGTCGTCCACGGATGTGCGTGCGCGGCGGAAGATCGTCTCGACGTTCGACCAGTCGGGCTCGGGCCGGTCGAGTGGCCGGTCGGCGAGCTCGCGCGCGAATGCGAGCGACTCGTCGACGAACTCCGCCGGCTCGAGCAGGCGGTCGGCGATGCCGAGCTCCGCAACCTGCGCGCCGTTGAGCATGCGGTTCTGCCGGAGCGGATTCGACACGATCACCTTGATCGCGATCTCCGGCCCGACGAGCCTCGGCAGGAGCTGCGTCCCTCCCCAGGCCGGGAACAGCCCGAGGAAGATCTCCGGAAACGCAAAGTGGCGGACTGCAGTGGAGATCGTGCGCGTCGAGCAGTGCAACGCGAGCTCGACGCCGCCGCCCAGACAGGCGCCGGTGATCGCGGCCACCGTCGGGAACGGCAACGAATGGAGTCGGCCGAACAGCTCGTGTCCTGCGCGCGCACCTTCGATCGCGCGCTCGCGCGTGATGTTCGGGAACTCCGTGATGTCCGCGCCCGCAACGAAGAAGAACGGTTTGCCGGTGATGACCGCGGCGGTGAAGTGCCCGTTTTCGAGCTCGCTGAGCAGCCGTTCGAGTGACTCGAGCGCCTGCTCGCCGA
>CATPAS010000078.1 GCA_955652075.1 uncultured Gaiellaceae bacterium
GCCGTCTTCTCGGCGACCGACGCAACGCTGCCAAAGCCGTTGACGACGTGATTCGTCCGGCTCGTGGCGAGCGTCGACAGGATCGCCAAGCCCAGGGCGCCACCGACCTGCTGCGTGGTGTTCAGCAAGCCCGACGCGAGGCCGGCATCTTCCGGTCCGATGTTTGTGGTCGCGATCAGCGTCAGCGGCACGAAGACGAGACCCATGCCGATCGACATCAGGAGGAGGCCGGGCAGCAGATCAGACAGGTAGATGCCGTGGGTTGGCACGCGTCCAAGCAGGAAGAGCCCGCCGGCCGCCAGCGCGACTCCGATCAGCGGAACGTGTCGTGCGCTCATGACCTTGATGGCCGTCTGCGAGAGCCCAGCGCCGATCACGATTCCCGCCGTCACGGGCAGGAACGCGAGACCTGCCTTCAACGGGCTGTACCCGAGCACATCCTGCACGTACAGCGATGCGAAGTAGAACATCGCGAACAGGCCGGACACGACGAAGAGCATCGCCCCGTTCGACGCCGTGAGAGAACGGATGCGGAAGATGCCGAGGCGGATCAGCGGCGCTCTCGAACGGTGCTCGATCAACACGAACGCCGTCAGAAGCCCAACCGCGAGCGCGGCGAGCCCGAGTGTGCGCCCGGACGTCCAGCCGTACTGCTGGGCCTTCACGATGTCGTAGACGAGCACGAGGAGGCCGGCGGTCACCGTAACCGCGCCGGCAACGTCGACCGTCTCGGGCCGCTCCTCGGCGCGTGAGTTCGGCACGAAGCGCCACGCCAGCAGGACCGCGGCGATCCCGATCGGCAGATTGATGAAGAACACCCAGCGCCACGACAGCGCGCCCGTCAGGAAGCCGCCGACGACGAGCCCGACCGCACCGCCGCCGGCGGCAATCGCGCTCCAGACACCGAGCGCTCTCCTCCGCTCGCGCCCCTCTGCGAACGTGGTGGTGACGATCGAGAGAGCCGCCGGCGAGACGAGCGCCGCACCGAGCCCCTGCAGGGCGCGGCCGCCGATCAACACCTGGGATGTCGTCGCCAGACCGTTCAGCAGGGAGGCGCTCGTGAAGACGACGACGCCGGCGATGAAGAGCAACTGACGCCCGAAGAGGTCCGCAGCACGGCCGCCGAGCAGGAGAAACCCGCCGAAGACGAGCGTGTAGGCGTTGACGATCCACTGCAGGCTCGAGGCGGAGAAGTGCAGGCCGTGCTGGATGGACGGGAGCGCCACGTTCACGATCGTCGCGTCGAGGACGACCATGAACTGCGCCACGCAGACGATCACGAGGACGAGCCAGCGGTTGGTGTGGTTTCTCTCGGACATCACGGCCTTGGTGTTCAACGACGCTCTCTCCCCGCGTATTCGCGGGTTGTAACCGCGATGTAAAAGGTTCGTGGACGGCGTTGACTCCGCCCGGCGAGAGCGCAACGGTACCTGGGCCGTCATGCCGAGGTTCCTCCCAATCGGGAAGGAAGCCAGGGGCGCAGCAGGCTTTCTTCTCGCCGCCTTGCCAGCGTTGGGGGCCCTGTTGACCGCACTTGCGATCAGCGGAGACCTCATCGGCAGAATGGCGCGGAATCATCCGCTGGCGAGCTTCGGGGCGTTCGGGTCTGCCGCCATCGCCGTCTTCCTGGGCGCGATCGCGGCGTACGGCCTGCCGGAGGGATCGCGCGAGGAGCGCGGGACGCTCTCCCTCGGGATCGTCGTGCTCGGCGCGGCGCTCGTCTTCGGCGTGTACGCGGGGGTCGAGACCTGGGGCGACAGGGCACAGCCGAGCATCACCGTGACGCCGAAGTCGGGATCCCTCGTCGCGGTCGCCGTGCAAGGGATTGGGCTGCGCTCGAGCGACCACATCGTCGTCGAGGTCGAGCAGCTGCTCCGCGGGTCCGACCGGAACGGCCATCCGACCTGGCAGCCGGGCCAGCCGCTGTACGGCGCTTCGCTCGGGCCGAACGGCTCGGGCGAGATCCAGCACACCGTCAACCTCTCTCTGCCCGCCGGAGACTTCGCCGACCTCGGCGCGCGAGCCTGGGTCGGCGACGAGCCACGTCCTTGCTACACGCGCGGCAACACGACCGGTTGCGTCCGCGTGCACATCCCGCGGCCGCAGGAGCGCCCCCAGCTCTCCGTCGTCTGGGAGACATTCGTCAGAGCGCCTCGCCTCCTGGTCAGGCTCAAAGCTCGCAACCTGCCTCAGCGCCCGGCGCGATCGATGACGCTGCGTGTGTTCGGCATCGCACCGGGACAGCCTCGGCGCAACCTGGCCGAATGGTCGCGCGCGCCCAATGCCGGCGGGGAGTTCGATCGGAGCCTCGCCGTTGTGGTCGGGCGCGCGTACTCGGACGTCTGCGTGGTCGCGAGCATCTCCACCCGCGAACCCCAATGCCCGGCGGCCGTCGAAGACGGAACGGTCTGGACACAACTGGCGGTGCCGGCGGCTCAGTAGCGGCTTCCCTCGTTCGAGTGATTTGCCGCATGTTTTGTGCCCTCTCGGTTTCTCCTCTCCTGATGCCCGAGTGGCTGACCTGGACGCTCGTCGGCGTAGGCGCCTGGCTCGCCGTGTCCGTGCCCGTCGCCTTCTTGGCCGGCCACCTCCTCGGCCGTGAGCCTGCGCCGCGACGTCGGACCGCGAACCTCCCGAGACCGACCACGGCGCGGCCGCGAATGCGCGACGGCCAGCGGACGCTCACCAGGTTGGGCTAGCGGACGAGCGTCCCGCTCGGAC
>CATPAS010000079.1 GCA_955652075.1 uncultured Gaiellaceae bacterium
ATCGTCTACATCCTGGCGACCATCCTTTTCGCCTTGGCGGCGGCGCTCGCTGCGCTGAAGTGCCGAGCCGACATTGAGTCCGCCCTGCATTGACCGCCCTCCCGGCCGCTTACCGCATTTCCAGTGCCGTCCGGCCAAGCCCAAGCTGGTCGTGTATGACCCCCGCAAGGGTTGAGGTTGAGTTTGTGGACAACGTGATCGCCGACCTGCAGGCAATGCTGGCCATCGAGCGCCCCCACCACCTCACCATCATGGTGCCGCCTACTCTCTACGACAGGGTCTGCGCTGCGATCGGCCAAGACGCGCCGCTACATACAGTGGTCAAGAGTCCCTACCTGCCTCAAAACGTGGTGCTCACCGTGCGTACACATAAGCTCAAAGCGCTCACGCACGAGAACGTGATGGAATACCGCTCCGAAGACGCAACCTGAGAGTGGCGTACGCCGCCGAACCGACACAGTGTCGACCCCGCTCTTACGCTTCGCCTGGGTCGACCCTGACTTGGTGTGTATGTGGCCCTCGGCAGTTGATCGGAGGGTTGCTGCCGAGGGCTTTTCTCCGAGTCACGCCCCCGTACGCCCAGAGCGATCTTCGCATTCGTGAGCGCCTGCGACGTGGTGCCCACGCGAGGCACGACGCCGTCGAGCTCACCACCGTGCTCGAACGCAGGACTCGGTCCACGACCCAGGGGTGCCGTCATTGGGCAGCCGAGCTTCGCGGCCTCGATCAGCTGAGAACCCAGAATTCCTTGAATGGCACGGTGACGTGCCACGTCGTCTGCGCTCCCTTCGGAAGGGAGGCCATGTCGCCAGCCTTCAGTTCCAGCGTTGGCCCATCCGCGATCTCGATCCTCGCCGCACCCTCGAGCACCAGCAGCGTCTCCCGGTTGGTAGGCACCCACGTGAACGGCTCGGTGGCTCGGCTGTACCGTGACAAGCCGGCCTGAAGATCAACCACCTCGCACAGGAGGTGTATTTCGCCGCCTACATCGGGGTCGGGCTCCCATTTGTCGGTCGAAAGGCTGGACACAAAAATGCCCGGATGTATCTCCACGTTGAGCCTCCTGCTGAGCGCTGCGTACACCAGCGTGCCGACGCGACGCTGAGTTAGCGCTACGCCTATCGATACGAGGGTACTCCGCCTCGGGAGTCTCGGCCTACCCCGCCTCCTGGGGCTCCAGCGCGACGGTGATACGTGCGCGAGAGGGCTGCACGGCGTCCACGTCGCGCGGCCCCCGCCGAGCAATGAGCCGTCCTGTGCCCGGCCGGGTTTGCCGTGGCTCAGAGCGCGCTACGCAGTAGACCAACCCAAGCGTCGCCGACCTATCTCCACCTGTGCGCTGCGTACGCCAACAGACCGACACCCTGCGACCCCGCTGTCCCCCAGGAGGTACGCTACATCGGATTCCCGCGACTGTGGAATGGCAGCCGCACCGGTACTCTCGGTGTGGACCGCGCGCGTCGTGCTTTCGGATTCCCATGAGCGCACCGTTGCATTCCGGCCAGCAGACTCTGCTAACGTGCACCACCGACGACGTTGGGTGCGACCGTTTTGGGGGGACAGGTGTGGCCCTTCAGGTTCGACGGGGCCGGCCGTGGGCGTACCGCGTTGGCCCATCTTTGCTCTGGGTGCTGCCGGGTGCCATTTCTGAGAGGTGATGAGAATTGGCGAAGCTGGTCAAGGTGATCGCGCGGAAGTCAGATAAGCCCATCATCCATCTCGCGGAGAGGGACGCCAGAGGCACCTTGTGCGGACGCCGAGCAGCATGGGATGTACACGACAGGTACGTTCGGGCAGACTGCCCGGCGTGCAGGGCCCTCGCCGTCTCACATCGTTGATGGAGCACCATGGCGTGCGTTGGTTGCGCGGACTAACAGTGCGCTGCTGATGAGCCCACCGCCCATGAGGGCCCGAAAGCAGATCGTCCTGATCGCACACGATAACCGCAAGACCGACTTACTCGAGTGGGCACGGTTCAACCGCGAGACGCTCGCTCAGCACGACCTGCATGCCACGGGTACGACAGGATCCTTGCTCGCCAAGGAACTTGACCTGCACGTGCACCGCTTCCTGAGTGGTCCGCTCGGAGGCGATCAGCAGGTCGGCGCGGCGATTGCGGAGGGCCGCGTCGACGTGGTGATCTTCTTCTGGGACCCGTTGGAGCCGCACCCTCACGACGTCGACGTCAAGGCACTTCTTCGCATCGCCGTCGTCTACAACGTACCGATCGCCTGCAATCGCTCGACGGCGGACTTCGTGCTGTCGAGTCCACTGCTGAGCGAGGCCTACCCGAGGCCGCTGGCCACCTCGTAGCCCGCCGTCTGCCCGCCGCATCGGTTGTGCTTGAGCGCTTCTTGCGATGAATCGTCGGCTGCCGATTGCACCTCACACAATGCGACGCCCCGCGTGGTTCCGACGGGCGTAGGACGGAGCGCGAAAGCGCGCCGCGCGAAGTCTACAACGTCTCCAGGGCAGGCTCTAACCAGCTTGGAACGCCGGTTCCGGCGTTGCAAGGGTTGGCAGGCTGGCCGGCAGCGTGCCGCGTGCGCTCACTGCGGCCAGCTTGGGGGCGGCCCGGCAGGGGCAAACCACGCGGTTTTA
>CATPAS010000080.1 GCA_955652075.1 uncultured Gaiellaceae bacterium
AGAGTGCCGCGCCGCATGTCACTTGCAGAGGCAGCAGCACAGGCCGACGAGCTGGCGCAGTCGGGCGCCGAGCGCGAGCTGTCCACGCTCCGCCAGCAGTGGGCCGACGAGCTCGAGTCGGCGGCGCGGAGCGGCGATTATCGGGAGCGTGCAGTTGCGTATCGGGCGATCGGCCAGTTCCGCTTCCGCCAGAAGCTCGAGCTCCTTCGGCGCGGGCTCGACGACGAGAGCCCGGCGGCGCGCGGTTCCGCACTCCTGTCGGTGCAGCTCCTGTCGAAGGACAGCCCGGGCGTGGTCAATGCGATCCGGCCCCTCCTGCACACGATCGTGTCCACGGACGCGAATCAAGCCGTGCGCCGACTCGCGGTTCTCTGTCTCCGGAACGGTTCGGCCCAGCGCGAGACGATCGTTATCCTGAACGGGCTGGCCGAGGACGACGAACAGGAGACGGAGCTTCGCAACGCCGCCCGAACCGTCGCGGCTGATCTGAAGAAGAGAGCGGGATCGAAGGCCTAGGTGGTGCAGGCGCGGCAGACGCGCGCCTGAATCTGGCGGCCGCAGCTCGGGCAGATGCGGTGCCGGCGCTTCAGCTCCAGGGCGCGCTTGCTCAGCCCGGCGACGGTGATCAGGTAGCCGACGCCGCAGGTGACGGCGATCAGGACGGCGATGTTCGGATCGAGGTGCATGTCTCTCC
The DNA here is from genome assembly GCA_955652075.1 of uncultured Gaiellaceae bacterium. Lineage (GTDB taxonomy): Bacteria > Actinomycetota > Thermoleophilia > Gaiellales > Gaiellaceae > 3-1-20CM-4-69-9. The sequence continues at coordinate 695 of CATPAS010000080.1, forward strand.
TACTTCGTCTTCCGGCGCGCATGCGGATGCGCCTGGAAGTACAACTCGCGACGGCGCCGATCGGATACGTGCGTGTACAGCTCGGTCGTCGCAAGATCTGCATGCCCGAGCATCTCCTGCACTGAACGTAGGTCGGCCCCGCCCTCGAGCAGATGCGTCGCGAAGGAATGACGGAGCAAGTGCGGATGAACTCGTTCCGGCTCGAGACCGGCCTTGGCCGCCAGCTTGCGGAGGATCAGAAAGGCGCCCGCGCGCGTGAGGCCGCCGCCCTTCGCGTTGAGGAAGAGCTCGGGCCGGTGTCGCACATCCAGGAATGGGCGCCCCCGTCCCAGGTAACGGCGGAGTGCCTGTGCAGCCTGCCGGCCGATCGGTACGATCCGCTCCTTCGAGCCCTTGCCGATGCAGCGGACGATGCGCGCGTCGAGGTCGACGCTCGACTTTTGCAGACCGACGGCCTCGCTGACCCTTAGGCCCGCGCCGTACAGGAGCTCGACAAGCGCGCGGTCGCGCAGCTCGCGCGGCGTCGTTCCGTTCGCTGCTTCGACAAGCCGCTCGGCTTCGGCCGGGGAAAGCGTGCGCGGCAGTGTGCGACGACGTCGCGGCAGGTCGAGCTCGGCGGCGGGATTGTCGGTGCGCGCGCCGAGCAACGCCTGGTGGCGGAAGAAGGAGCGGATCGCGGCCACGCGCCGCGCGATGGTCGACGGTGACAGACCGGCGGCACGCAGTTCGGCGAGGTACTGCTCGAGTTGCTCCGTTGTAATCCGGCCCACGGGCCGATCGAGCCACGCTGCGAATGCGGCGAGGTCGCGGCGATATGCGTCGACGGTCTTGGGGGCGCGTCGAGTCGTGAGGAGCGCAAGAAAGCCTTCGACTTCGGGATCGGTTGCAGAACGGTCCACCGCGGCACGGTTTCGTGGCGAGCGCCGAATCGCCTGCCCGTGGCGGGTTCGTGCGCAGGGGCGTCCGAACGAGATCGCGGCCGTTTTGCACCGCTTTCCCGCCTTGAACGCTGAAACGATGAACGAAACCGTCGCCACCCAGCCAGGTCTGTGGAAGAAAAGTCACACCTCCGTCGCAGAGGACCTGTCCGCGCGCGCTGAAAAGACAGCGCTGCGGTAGCCATGACCGGGACAGTCCCCGACATGTCCCGCGGACGCCGAGGCGTCAGGAGCGGGGGTGCGCCTTGTCGTAGACGCGGCGCAGGCGGCGGCCGTCTACATGGCTGTACAGCTGCGTCGTCGAGAGGGAGCTGTGGCCGAGCAGGTCCTGGATCGTGCGCAGGTCGGCGCCGCCCTCCATCAGATGCGTTGCGAACGCATGGCGCAGCCGGTGCGGATGCGCGAACACGCGGCGCAGCGTCGACGTGTCGAGGCGACGCCCCCGTGCCGAGAGGAAGAGCGCGTTCTCGGCGCCTACTGCCAGCTTTGGACGCGCTTCGTGCAGGTACTGCGCCACGAGATGGCCCGCCTCTTCCCCGAGCGGGACGATCCGCTCCTTGCCGCCCTTGCCGCGAACGTGCAGCTGCTCGCGGTCGAAGTCCAGGTCGGCGAGATCGAGACCGACCGCCTCGGCGCTGCGCAGCCCTGCGGAATAGACGAGCTCGACTAGGGCGCGATTGCGCAACGGCAGCGGCCCGTCACCCACCAGAGCTTCCAAGGCGGTCTCGACCTCTGCAGTTTTCGGAGTATCGGGAAGACGCTTCGGTCGCCTTGGCGCGAGTGAGACGTCTGGCACGTTCGTCGGCCCGAGCGTGAAGCGAAGGAAGCTGCGGATCGCCGCGATCTTCCGCGCGATCGTGGCGGGGGCAAGCTTCCGCGGACGCGCACGCCCGAGCTCGGCGGCGTAGTCCGTGAGCACTCGCACATCCACGTCACCGACGCCGAGGTTCCGCCGTTCCAGCCAGCGTGCGAACTCCTCCACGTCGTGGCGATAGGAACGCCGGGTCCCCTCGCCCAGCGCGGGCGAGTTGAGGAAACGCTCGATCGCCTGAATGGTCTGCATGCAGAGCCATTCGCGGCCCAGTTAGCATCGCCTGCCCATGGCCTCCCGCGTCGAACGCCTCGCCGACCTGCTCGTCAACTTCGGCGCCAACGTGCAGAAGGGCCAGATCCTCGACGTCGGCTCGGGCCTCGGGAAGGAAGAGCTAACACGCGCCATCACGGCCAGCGCGTACAAGCGCGGCGCGAAATTCGTCGACGTCCACTACTGGGATCCGCATCTGAAGCGGGAGCGCGTGCTGTACGCGCCCGACGACGTGCTCGACTTCGTCCCGCCCTGGTACGGCGAACGAACATTGCAGCTCGGCGAGGAGCGCGGTGCGACGATCTCCCTCAGCGGCCCGATCGAGCCTCACCTCTTCGACGATCTCGATCCTGAGCGGCTCGGCCGGGACGTCTTTCCGCGCGTAAAGGAATGGACGACGGTCATCAACCAGCGCACGGTGAACTGGTGCGTGGCGCCCGGGCCGTCCGAGAAATGGGCTCAGCTCGTCTATCCGGACCTCGATTCGCGGGCCGCGCTCGAAAAGCTCTGGAATGACGTGGTTCACATCTGCCGCCTGGACGAAGACGAGCCCGAGGCCGCCTGGCAGGAACGAAACGGCGTCCTGAAGGGGGTGGCGGAGCGTCTGACCGAACTGCATCTCGACGCGATCCATCTCGAAGGGCCGGGGACCGACCTGACGATCGGACTGCTGCCGAGCTCGCGCTGGATCGGCGGGGGAGATACGACGATCGACGGGATTCCCCACATGGCGAACCTGCCGACCGAGGAGGTCTTCACCTCGCCCGATCCCGAGCGCACCGAAGGAATCGTTCGGGCGACAAAGCCGCTCACGACGCAGGGTCGGATCATCGACGGGTTGACCGTGCGCTTCGAAGGCGGCCGTGCGATGCAGATCGAAGCCGATTCGGGTGCCGAAACGCTGCGCGCAATGGCCAGGCAGGATGACGGCGGCGCGCGCCTGGGCGAACTGGCTCTCGTCGACCGAGAGGGGCGCATCGGTCCGCTCGACACGGTCTGCTACGACACGCTCCTCGACGAGAACGCCGCGAGCCACGTCGCGCTCGGCTCGGCTTACGACGCGGCGGTCGGCGACGAGGATCGCGAGCGGCTGAACCGATCCAGCATCCACATCGACTTCATGATCGGCTCGCCGGAGGTGGATGTGACCGGAATCACGCGCGACGGCGAGCGCATCCCTGTGCTGCGCGACTCAACCTGGCAGATCTAGCTCTCCGCGGAGCAGCGAGAACATCACGTAGTTGACACGGCGCTGCTGCCTCGGGTTGAAGTGCACGGAGCGGAGCACGCCTTCCCGCGTGTAGCCTGCTTTCTCCGCAACGCGCTGCGACCCGACGTTGTCCGGGTCCGCACGCAACTGCAGGCGCTCGCAGTCCAGTTCCTCGAAAACCCAGCGTGAGATGAGCCTGACCCCGCGAGCCGTCAGCCCCCGGCCTCGCGCTTCGGCACGCAACCAGTAGCCGACCTCGCCGACCCGCTCCTCGCCGACCCAGCCGAAACCCACGCCCCCGAGCACCCCACCCGTGTTCGAGTCCGTGACGGCGAAGGGTGCCGAGGTCCCCGCGAGCCAGTAGGACGACGCCTGCTCGACCCACGCGCGCGCCTCGGCATCGCGATACGGCTGCGGGATTGCGTCCATCCAGCGAGTGATCTCGTCGTCGCCGTCGATGCACTCGACGAGCGCGGGCACGTCCCGCTCGTCCCAGGGCCGCAGAGTGACGACTCCGTCTGTCAGAGGTGGATCCGGCGGGGCGATCACGCCGCCGAGGCTAGCTCAGGGAAGCGGGAGCGGCAGCGGCGGTGCCCCAGGCACTTCCGGAAGCGCGGGAGCAGGCAGCACGGGAACGGGCAGCACGGGAACGGGCAGAGTCGGAAGTGTCGGAACCGTCGGAACCGTCGGAACCGTCACATCCGTCAGCGGCCCTGCAGTCGTTGCGTTCGCGGAATCGGTGCCGCTCGTCGGGGCGGATTCCGTTCCGCGCGGAGCCGGCGGCGACGGGCTCTCGACGGTGCGTGCCGTGGACGGCGTAGGTCCGACCGGGGTGTGCGTTCGCTGCCGTCGCGCGCGGGAACGGTGCCGTCCCGGCTCCGGCGAAGCCTGCGGCAGCCTCTGAGCGGAGCCGGGGACGGTGTCAGCGTGCGGCGGGATCAACACGGCCGACGTGTGGCGACCCCCGCCGACATCGAGAGCCAAGGGGGAAGCAGACCCGACGCCGAACAGGACGACCGCGCTGTACAGGGCCGCAGACGCAGCGGTTGCACCGAGGCCGAGCCTCAATTCGCCGCTGGGATTCTCCGTTGGAAGCCCCACAGACCACTTATCGGGGTAGGCCGTTCGGCCTACGACCCTCGTCTGAGTGATCGTTGACTCGAGGCGAGGCTCAGCTGACTGCAGCGACTATCTCGGCAGAGAGACTGCTGAACCTTCCGAGGAACTCGGCGCGTTCTGCCTTCAACCGTTCCACGTGTGCGCGGTACTCGTCGGCCCGGCCCGTTCGCTCGTAGAGCTTGCGCGGCTGGAGCACTTCGACGTCGTCGATTCCCGAAACGGACGACGCCACGAGATAGCCGAAGTCCGGGTCGCGTTCCCACTCGATCGTCCCTTCGGCGATGCCCTTCACGATCGCGGACGAATGCTTGATGCGCACCTTCTTCGAGCGCTCGTCCTCCTCTGGACCGCCCACGCGGCCCGTGTTCATGACGTACACCTCGAGCGGGTGCTCCTCGAGCAACTCGAGGAACCGGTTCCCCTGCAGGTCGTGCAGCATGGGGAAGAACGGGTTCGTTCCCGGCACGCGCAGTGACTTGCCGGCCTCCTCTACACCGCCCGCCGCGGTGCCCTTCGTCTCGCCGAGCATGAAGTAGGCCGCCGCTTGCGGCCCTTCGAGCTTCGCGATCGCGGGGATCACGTTCTCGTTGCGGTTCAGGATGAGCAGGAAGTGGGCGTCCTCGATGTCGCGGTCGGCCGCAGCTTCGATCACGCCGAAGGAGAACGTCGCGCGGCCGTTCTGCGTGTAGCTCTCGTCGTAGAAGTCGACCTCGTCGCCATGCTGGGAGACATTCTCGAGATACGAATCGGGCTGCGTGACCGCGCCGTAGATCGTCGGCTCGTCCTCGGGGTTGAGCCCGTAGGTCTTCGCGAAGCAGCCGTTCTCGGTCACGTAGACGCGTCCGTCCGGCATCCATGCGACGAAGTCGTCCTGCACCGGGAGCGAGCCGTTTTGCTTCGTGAACGTCGTCGTGGTCTTGCCGGTGCCCGAGAGGCCGACAGTGAGGCAAACCTTGTCGCCGTCGTCTGTCGGGATGATCTTGCAGCCGGCGTGGAGCGGAAGACCGCCCCGGTCGTAGACGAGCTTGTTCCACATCCGGAGGCCGCCCTTCTTCGACTCGCCGAAGTAGTCGGAGCTGAAGACCCTGGTCACGCCCTGCTCGAGGTCGACCATGATCAGACGGTCGTCCGGGAAACCTTCCGCCTGCAGGTTCGGCGTGTAGATCACGGTCAGCTCGGGCTCGAAATCGTCCTCGGGCGGCCCGAAGTAGAGCTGCCGCTGCATCCCCGCGATGTACGCGTCCGCGGCCTCGACGTAAAGACGCGTGGGCGTGCGGAACTCCGGGTCGTTTCCGATGTAGCCGTCGATCACGACCATCTCCCGGTCTGCGATGTACTCGTCCTGCCGCTCGGCCCACTTGGCCGCATCGTCGGTCGAAATCGCCTGGTTCTGGCCGTCGGGCTCGTCGGTCACGAGGAACGTGGAACGCTTGGAGCGCGCGAGCACGTGCGTCTGCACGTTGAGGTTCCCGTATTTCGTCGGGCGCGCGGTCGGCATCTTCGCTGTCAGCTCCTTGACTTCCTCAGCGCTCGGGTTCTCGATCACCCGTTTCGCCTGCGGCAGTCGAAACAGCATCTTCGCCACGCTGGTCAGCTCCTTTTTCGACGGCTACGGCTCGGAGAGTTTACCGGGGTAGGCGATCCAACCTTGCGCTATCCGGAGGAATAGGGTGATCGCAGTGAGAGGCAGGTTAGGACGGCCGAGATCCTGAGCCGGCAATCGAAAGGAGGTACAGGCATGTCCACGCAGTTCCGTCTTCCGCGCCCCGCGGTCGCGTCGCGCCTGAAGCGCGCCGGGCCAATCGCTGTGGCGCTGATGGCTGCCCTCGTCCTCGTGCCAGCCGCGTCGTCCGGGAACTACACGGATCCCGCAGGCGACAGTGGCACAGCGGGTGACATCACGTCCGTGACCGTTGCGGCCGACAAGGCAAGCGGACAGCTCCTCTTCAGGATCACGGGGACGAATATCGCCCCGTCCGGGCAGAACCTGCTCTTCCTCGACATCGACAGCGACGCCAATCCGTTGACCGGCAACATCGCGGACAACGGGGCGGATTATTCGTTCGTTGTCGATAGCACCGGCTACTCCTTCGCTCACTGGGATGGCTCCCAGTGGGTCCAGGCGCCGGATCTGAGCGTTCAGGTCTCCGGCGGCACAAACGTGATTCTGATTTCGGTGAACCGAGGGGAGCTCGGCAACACGTCCATGTTCAATTTCTTGGCTGCGACGGTCAACACCGCGGACCGCGCGGTCGACATTGCTCCGAACGATGGGGCCTTCAACTACTCGTTCGACGCGAACGGGCCCCGGATCGACTCAGTGGCCGTTCAGACGACACCGTCAGCTGGCCCGAAGGCCGGCAAGCGGTTTGTCGTCGTACCAACGGAGCTGAAGTTGCCGCCCGACGGGCGGACGTCGTCGGCCGCGATCCTTCCGGAGAGTTATTCGTGCACTGCCAAGCTGGGCGCGAAGAGGCTCGACGGCACCGGCACGGGCCGCTGCACGATCGCCCTCCCGAAGAAGAACGCCCGCGGTAAGCGGCTGACCGTGCTGCTCAACGTCAGCTACCAGGGTGCGACGAAGGTCGTTCCGCTCACGTTCAAGGTGCGCTGAAGCGAC
>CATPAS010000081.1 GCA_955652075.1 uncultured Gaiellaceae bacterium
GCCGCCGAGGTGCACCTTCACGTGGATGTGCACGGTGCGGCCCTGGTACCACCCCGGGTAGACCGTGCGGAAGAGCGCGAGCCCTTTCGCGTTCGATCGCTGGACCCCGCGCATGAACGTGCGGTTTCCTGCTCCCTGCCCAAAACCGGAGTAGACGCCCCCCGCGTCGGCGTGCCAGACGTCGACCGCGGCACCCTTGATCGGCTTGCAGGTCGAGGCGTTGACGACGAAAGCGCGAAGGAGCAACGGTGTGCCTGGGCGACCGTTCGTGATGTTGCGGCGCACCGCCTCGTTCGCGATGTAGTACGGGCCTTCCGTCTGTTCGGGCGTGAGCACGCACGTCAACGCGCCGGACGCGACGGCCGCCGGCCCGGCGCCCTCGGAGGATTCGATCTTCAACCCTGCCGCGCCGAGGCCGGTGACCAGAAGCCCGCCAAGACGGACGAGCGAGCCGCGTCGGGTGAGCCTGGGCTCAGTCATCGGGGAACCCTGCAGTCTTGAAGACAATCTCGTCGGCGAGGATCGTCATCGCCTCGTAACCGTCCAGGCGCGCCGTCCAGTGCGGAGCGAGCTCAGGTCCCATCGCGAAAGCGGCGGTTGCGTACGCGTCGGCGGTCGCGAGCTCGTGGCCGACGACCGTCACGGACAGAATGCCGGCCGGCGGGCGGGCGGAGTAGGGATTCCATACGTGATCGCCGCGAGCGTAAGCGCCGGACGTGGCGATCGCAAGATCGGTGGTGGTCTCGATCACGGCTGCGACCTGGTGCCGGTCCAGTGGATGCTGGATGCCGATGCGCCAGGCGAGCTCAGGGACGGCGCGGCCACGAATGCGTATGTCGCCACCCGCGCTGACCGCGTAGTTGTGCACACCGGCATCGTCGAGAATCGCTGCTGCCCGATCGACCGCCCAGCCCTTCACGAGCCCTGAAGGATCGATGGAACCGCCAGGCGAGCGCATGTCGAAGTACCCGTTCGTCTCGGCGCGGAGCCGGTCGCAGCGCTCCAGGACTTCGACGACCTCCGGATCGGCATCCTCGCGCCGCAACTCGTCCCGGTTGATGCGGCTGATCTCACTGTCGTCCTTGAAGGTGCTGAACGTGGCGTCGACCCACCGCAGCCAATCGAACAGCTCGTCGAGCACGGCGCCGGCCTCACCGTCGTCGCGGACGTCCACGACGATCGGCAGACCCATGATGTGCTCGACCCTGCGCACGCCGGGAAGCGCCGTGGGGGCAGCGACGCTCATGCTTTCTTCGCCTTCAGGATCGCCGCCTGGAGCGACTGTGCGAATGCGCTGCTCGAGTCGGTTGCGCCCGAGACCAGGTTGATGTTCGCGCTCTGCGCCTGTAGCGCTTCCGACTTGAGATAGGGGATGGCGGTCTGGTTGATGTAGACGGAACGGTCGGTGTGATTCGGGTAGATCGGCACGGTGACCGCGGTGATCCGGCGCGTCACCTTCTTCTTCGTCCCGGTTGTCGTGGTCGTCTTGCGGACGACGATCGTCACCTGGAGGCTGCCCCAGCGAGTCACCGAGGCGAGCGAGCCGGTAAAGCGTTTGCTGATGACGATCTTCTTCGTCTTCGCACGGGTCGCGGCGGTCGCATCGACGACCGGGAGCGCGAGTGTGGCGACGGTGAGGAGGATGGTTATGGACTTGCGCATTGGTTCCTTTCGCTAGAGGGCGAACTTCTCGATGTGGATGAAGCGCCGTGGGACGTTGGCGCGCCGGACGTTCCGGCCGAGGACCTCGGTCATTGCGGGTGGCCCACAGACGTAGGCCTGCCGTTCTGCGATGTCAGGGACGAGCTCCTCGAGGTGAGCCGGAGAAAGCAGGCGCGCGCCGTCTTCGGTGGCGTGGTCGCCAACGACGAAGTGAAGCGTGATCCCTCGCTCGCGCGCCAGCTCTTCGAGCTCGTCGCGGAAGATCACGTCGTCATCCCGTACGACGCGATAGATCACTACGACGTCTCCCGACATGTCCTCCATGAGCGCACGAATCGGCGTGATCCCGATACCGCCTGCGATCAGGACGATCTTGTCGCGGCGGCGCATCGCTGTCGTGAAGACGCCGAAGGGCCCCTCCGCGACTACGCGGGTGCCGGGAGCGATCTGCGCGAGCCGGCTCGAGAAGTCGCCCAGCGCCTTGACGGTGATCCGGAGCGAGCGGCCGTCAGGAGCCTCCGACAGCGAAAAGGGATGTGCCGCCCACCAGCGCTTCCGGTCGAGGAAGCGCCAGAGGAAGAACTGACCGGGATGCGCGTCGAGCCGGTCGAGGCGGCGGCCGGTGATTCGCAGCGACACGATGCCCTGGCCCTCGGCAACCACCTCCGCCACGCGCAGGCGGTACCGCAGCGCATTCAAGACCGGACCTACGATCCGAAAGGCGACGAGCAGGCCGAGCGTGCCGAGATACAACGCACGCCAATAGTCGGCCGCGACTCGATCCAGCACGAGCTCGTTCCCGGTCGGAATCTGGTGGAACCAGGCGAGCGCGATGCCCGCATACGCGAGCAGATGCACGGCGTACCACGCCTCGTAGCGAAGCCGGCGCCGGACGATCACGACCGAGGTCACGACGACGGCGATGAGCAGAGCGGTCCCGACCGTCGCGGTGATCATGCCCGGGTAGACGCCGCCACCGAGCATCGTCGTGATCTCTTTCGGCAGCGAGATCTTGTCCATGAGGGAATAGCCCCAGACCGACAGGACGACGTGCGCGAGAATCAGGTCGAGGCACAGGTGGCCGTTCCAGCGATGCCAGACGGTCAGGCGGTCGAAACCGAACAGCCGCTCGACCGCGGGCAGGCGCGCGAGCAGGAGCACCTGCAGCAGCGCCGAGTACGCGCCGAGCAAGCCCGTGATCCGGGCGAGGCTGGTCAGGAGCTGCCCGGTGGTGAGGTCGTCCGAGAAGTTGCCCCCGTGGACCCAGAGCCAGACCATCAACGCCGCGTTCCCGGCCACGAACGCCCACACGACGGCCGACGTCGCCAGCCTCCGTCCCGTGCGCGGGCGCGCGAGCGACGACATGCGCGGCGAGTCCAGGGCATAGCCGGCTTCGGTCATGCGCTGCAGAGAACCAGCCCACCCTGAGAATCGGCTGAGAACCGGGTAAGAGCTTCGTAAGAACCCCGCTTTAGCCGGAGTGGGCTTCGATGAACGCGAGGACTCTGGCCCACGCGTCGTCGGAGTCTGCCGCGAATTCCTCCTGGCTGCGATCGAAGAAGCTGTGCGGCGCGCCGTCGTACGTGACGATCTCGTGCTCGACGCCGGCGGCGGCAAGCGCCTCGTCGAAGGCGGCGTTGTCCTCGGCGCTGATGTTCCGGTCCGCTCCCGCCTGCAGGCCGAGGATCGGAGCGTCGAGCTCGGACGCGCGCTGACTCGGTCCGGGCGTTCCATCACTGCCCTCACCGGGACGACCGTAGAAGCCGATCGCCCCCGCGAGCCCGTGACCACCGGCGGCCGAGAGCCAGGAGTTGCGGCCGCCGTAGCAGAAGCCAACCGTGAAGATGCTGCTGGCGCCGCTCGAGCGGAGGTACTCGACGGCGGCGCGGACATCCGCCTGAACCTGCTCGGGTGTCGTCTGTTCGACGTGTGCCATGTACTCGAAGTCGTCGCCCCGCTTCGACACGCCGGCGGTGCGACCGAAGTAGTCGAATGCAACCGCTGCCATACCGCGCTCGGCGAAACGCAGCGCCAGCTCCTCGTAGAACCGGTACAGCCCGCGCACGTCCGGGAGGATCACGACACCCACGTGGGCGGGCTCGTCCGGAGCCGCCGCGAAGGCCGCGAAGTTGTTGCCGTCGGCCGACTCGAGGACGAGATCCTCGTGGGAGACGGCCGCACCGCGGATCACCGGGACCGGCGGGACGGAGTCGAGCTCGAAGCACACGGCCGGGCGAGCCTATAGCTCAGAAAGGCGCCCGGGCGAGACGCCAGTGAACCGCAACGGCGAGTAGGGATAGCCGCACTGACCTGGATCGCGGCTGGGCGTAGCTTGGAATTGTGAAAGTGGCGACCCTCCACCGTCTCCCCTCCCCCCGGAGCCTCGCGTCCACCCCTCACCGAGGTCTGGTGGAGGTCGCCAGATCGCCGGCCTCTACGGCCTCTACGAGGCCGTGCGCGGACAGGGTCATGCCAGCCTTGCCACAGCCCGCGACCACACTGATGGGATCGTCGCGCTCGAGCGCCACCTGCACCTCTTCGGCGAGCGCACCGTTCAGCGCGCGGCTCACTGGGTTCCGACCCTGCCGACGCTGCTCGGGATCGCGTACATCGTGCTGCACTTCCTCGGCACTGCCACCTTCCTGGCCTGGCTACACCGGAAGCATCCGGAGCGCTTCCCTGTCGTGCGTAA
>CATPAS010000082.1 GCA_955652075.1 uncultured Gaiellaceae bacterium
CACGCATCCACTGGAAGTACTTCCAGAAGGTCGGCGAGTACAAGGGCGTGAAGCTCCTCGGCGTGTTCACCCACGGTCCCGGGCAAATGTTCACCAAGCGGCCGATCAACAGCATCGGCGACGTGCAGGGACTCAAGATCCGCACGGGCGGCGGGGTCGCGGAAGCCGTGGCCAAAGCGCTGGGAGCGTCCGCCTTCGTGAAGCCCGCGCCCGAGTCCTACGAGCTTCTCAAGTCCGGCGTGGCCGACGGCGTGTTCTTCCCGCTGGAAGCCATCGCCTCGTTCAAGCTGGAGACCGTGCTGGAACAGGCCACCCTCTTCCCCGGCGGGATGTACAGCTCGGCGTTCGGCTTCTTCATGAACGAGGACAAGTGGAGCAAGCTGCCGAAGCAGGACCAGGAGGCCATCGAGAAGATCTCCGGCGAGCACATCGCGCGGATGGCCGGGCTCTCGTGGGACGAGGCCGACCGCAAGGGCCTGGACGCGGCCAGGAAGGCCGGCATCAAGGTCGTGACGCCCGACGCGGCCTTCGTCGCCGAGGTGCGGAAGCGCTCGGCGCCCATCATCGAGGACTGGATCAAGAAGGCCGGCGCCAAGGGCCTCGACGGCGCCAGGATCCTCGCCGAGTTCCACGAGGAGCTGAAGAAGGTCGCCGCCGGGAAGTGAGCGCGCCACCGCCGCGGTGGAAGCGCGACGCCGACGCGATCCTCGGCATCGCCTCTTCCGCCGTTCTCTTCGCCATGATGCTGCTCACCGTGGTGGACGTCGTGGCACGCTACGGCTTCAGCCGCCCCGTGCGCGGCGCCTTCGAGGTCACCGAGCTGATGCTGCTCGTGCTGATCTTCGCGGGGCTGCCCCTCGTGTCGTTCGCCGACGAGCACGCCGTTATGGACTTCATCGATCGGGTCCTCGGCGTGCGGACGCAGCGCGGGCTCGAGCGCGCGGTCCAGGCGGTGTGCGCGGCGTTCATGTTCCTGCTGGCCTGGCTCGTCTGGCTCAAGGCCGATCGGATCTGGGGCTATCGTGATGCCACCGACGTGCTGCGCATCGTCTATGGCCCGTTCGTCTACTTCATGGCGCTCACGTGTGCGCTGGCCGGCGTCATCCACCTCTACAAGGTAGTCGAACGCCGATGATCGAGGGCCTCGTCGGCCTCACCGCGATGATGCTGCTCTGCTGCCTGCGCATCCCCATCTCGTTCGCCATGGCCATCGTGGGCATGGTGGGCTACGCCTACATGCGCGACTGGAACTGGACGGTGGCGTTTGCCATCGTCCAGACCAAGATGTACGAGACGGGCCGTAACTACACGCTGTCGGTCGTCCCGCTCTTCATCCTGATGGGCAACTTCGTCACTCGCGCCGGGATGTCGCAGGAACTGTTCCGCGCGGCCTATGCGTTCGTCGGCCACCTGCGCGGCGGCTTGGCCATGGCGACCGTCTGGGCGTCGGCGGGGTTCGGCGGGATCTGCGGCTCTTCCATCGCCACCGCCGCCACGTTCGCCAAGGTCGCCTACCCGTCGATGAAGAAGTTCGGCTACTCCGATCGGCTGGCCGCCGGAGTCGTCGCCGGCGGCGGCACGCTCGGCATCATGATCCCGCCCTCCACGATCATGGTGATCTACGGCGTCTTCACCGAGACCAACATCGGCAAGCTCTTCGCCGCCGGCATCATCCCCGGGATCCTCGGCGCGTTCCTGCTCTGCGGCGCCGTCGTCTACATGACCTGGCGCGATCCGGCATCCGGGCCGCCGGGCGAGCGCTCGAGCTGGTCGGAGCGCCTGCTCGCGCTGAAGGACGTGTGGGCGGTGGCCGTGCTGTTCTTCTTCGTCATGGGCGGGATCTACGTGGGGATGTTCACCGCCACCGAGGGCGCCGCCATGGGCGCCTTCGGGGCCATGGTGTTTGCCCTGTGGCGGCGCGCGCTGACGTGGCGGACGCTCTACGCGGCGCTGCTGGAGAGCGCGCGCACCACCTCCATGCTCTTCATGATCCTCATCGGCGCCCTCATCTTCGCCGAGTTCATCAACATCACCACGATGCCCGCCGATCTCAAGGCCTGGGTCACGCGCTTCAACGTCAGCCCCACCATGGTGGTCGCCGCGATCTGCGCGATCTACGTCGTCCTCGGCACCGCGATGGAGGAGCTGTCGATGATCCTGCTGACGATCCCGGTCTTCTTCCCGGTCATCGTCCACCTGGGCTTCGACCCCGTGTGGTTCGGTATCATCATCGTCTGCGTGGTCGAGATCGGCCTCATCAGCCCGCCCGTGGGCATGAACATGTTCGTGCTGCGCACGCTCCTGCCGGAGGTGAGCACGACCACGGTGTTCAGCGGCGTGCTGCCGTTCATGTGGGCCGACGTCGTGCGCCTGGCCCTCCTGGTGGCGTTTCCGTGGCTCAGCCTGTGGCTGCCCAGCATGATGCGCTGACGATGCGGATCCGCACCTATCTCCTGGTCTTCGCCGTGGCCATCCTGCTGCCCATGATCGCGTTCGCCGTCGTCGCCGTCGTCGCGATCGATCGTCAGCAGCGGGCCGCCGTGGAGCGCGGTGGCGTGGAGACGGCGCGCGCGCTCATGAGCGCGATCGACCGCGAGCTCGGGGGATCGCTCGCGACCCTGCACGCGCTGGCCGCCGCGCGGAGCCTCGAGCGGGACGATCTCGCCGCCTTCGCCGACGACGCGCGGCGAGTCCTGGGCAGTCAACGTC
>CATPAS010000083.1 GCA_955652075.1 uncultured Gaiellaceae bacterium
CTCCATGTCCACGACGTAGGTCCCGGATGCTGTTCGGACCGCCGCGGTCACGTCGCTCGTCCGGTCAGCAGGGCTCCGACGACGCCGGTCGCCTGCCGCGCTGCCGCGGCCGGGGCCAGGCCCTGCGACCTGCCTGCGAGATATGCAGCGGAGAAAGCGTCGCCGGACCCCGTCGGGTCGACGGCGACCGGCCACGCACCGACCTTCTCCGAGCGCCCCTTGAAGTACACGTGCGACCCCCGTTCGCCGAACGTGACCAGCACCTCCGGAACGCCGAGCTTGTCGATCGCGCCGACGACCTCGGCCTCCTCCTCGGCCAGCTTGAGGATCTGCACGTGCTCGAGCATCGCCGGATCGAAATCTGCGTCGAGCCGCAGCGGCCCCGGCTCGGAAGCGCGCACGAGTCCCTGGCCGTCGAGTGACAGGTGCCGTCCGCGTGCCAAAGCCTCGAGCGTCTCGGCAGGAAAGTCCGAGCGCAGCAGCGGTGCAACGTGGATCCAACCTCCAGGTGGCACGACCTCGGCGTCTTCGGGGACCCACGTGTCACCCGGTTGCACGACGGTCATGATCCGTGTGTCCCCCTCGTAGTGGAAGGAGAACGAGGTGGTCGTCGTCCCTTCGAGGGAGACGACCGGCAGCCCCAGGGAAGTCAGATGACGTGTGTAGCCCACCCGATCTTCGGGTCCGCTGCGCGCGAAGATCGTGCCGCGCGTGCCGAGTACGCGCCAGGCGCGCGCGGCGTAGTAGGGCGCGCCGCCGATTCGCGGAGGGCCGCCGTCAACGACGTCCCGGGAGAGGTTCCCGACGAGCGCGAGCGGCGGCACGCGACGAGCCTAGCGTCACCGCTGCAGCAGTCAGTAGGAAGGCGACCGCGAAGCTCGGCACCGAGGCGCCGATCCGGTACGACGGCGTCGGCAGCTGGCTGACCCACCGGCTCCAAAAGCCGAGATCGGTCGGCTGGTACAGCCATTCGTACACGACGAAGCCCGCAAGCCACGCGACGATGTTGGCCGGGCGGAAGGCCGGCCCGTCGAAGACGTGACGCCGTGTGTAATGAGCGCCTGCGAGCAGCCAATCGGCCACGAGCACCCCGAGCAGAGGAACGAACACCGCGCCGAGCAGCAACAGAAAGCGCTGATAGCTGCGCATGTCGACCGCGAGGGCGCCCCCGGTGGCGAGCACGGAGGCGCCGAGGATCAGCGCGCGCTGCGAGATCCACGGGAACAGCATCTGCGTCGAGACGGCAGCGCAGTAGACGTTGGCGAACGCTTCGTCGGTCTCGTCGACCGTCAGGGCGAGCAGAGCGAGCGCCGCTGCGAGCCCGCCGCCGGCGATCGCGATGAGGATCAGCTCGGGACGGTTCGGATCGACGCCGCGCGACAGGACGAGGATGGAGCCGAAGCCGAACTGAAACAGCGTCGGCAAGAGGTAGCCGATGCCCACGCCGAAGAACGCGCTGCGCCGGTCGCGCGAGAAACGCGTGTAGTCGGCGACCAACGGCGCCCACGAGACCGTGACCGCTACGACCGTGTCGACGGCCAGCCAGAACGATCCCTTGTGTCCGCCTCCCGACCAGATGCGGTGAACGTGGGAGCCGTCGACGATCCACCACGCGAGGTAGATCACCGAGGCGAGGACGGCCCAGATCGCGAACTTGCGCACGAAGCGGCGCACGAAACCGACGGGACCGAGGAGTGCGAGCACCCCGGCCACCGCGCCGAAGAGCAGCTTCCAGATCCAGACGCCCTTGAAGCCGAAGAGCTTGTCGCACAGCAGACCGGCTGCGGTCGCGATCACGATCAGCTCGAAGATCGCCCAGCCCAGGCACTGGAGCACGTTGAGCGCAGTCGGCAGATACGAGCCGCGGCGCCCGAGCGGCGCGCGCTGCAGCACCATGGTGGGCACGCGCGCGTCGGCGCCGATGAGCGCGGCGACTGCGAGCATCAGGTTGCCGATCAGGCCACCAACGAGCGTCGCGGCGAGCGCGTCTCGAAGCGATAGATCGAAGTAGGCCGGCAGGACGAGCACCAAGAGCGAGATGCCGAGGTTCGTCCAGAGCAGTGTCGTGTCGAGCAGACCGAGCACGCGCAGGCGCTCCGGCACCGGCTCGATTCCCCACTGTGGCGTGTCCTGCATGCGATCGCTCCCTTCGCTGGTGCTAACCAGATCAGGTTCCACGGGTGTGATCTCAGCGCCGCCGTCGCAGCGCACCCCGGCGTCGCTAGCGTACCGGCCCGATGATCACGGAACGCGTCCTTCCCGCGTCGTACCGGTTGCCTAGGTAATGCATATGCAGTAGGGTGCCGCTCCGTGGCACGCACCTACACCGCGGGCGAGGCTGCGCGAGCGCTCGGGATCAGCCTCGACACGCTCCGTCGTTGGGACCGCCAGGGGCGAATCCGCGTCCAGCGTGACGCCGCCAACAGGCGCGTGGTTCCGGCCCGCGAGGTCAATCGCCTCCGCGGCGACGATCGCAGGACGCTCAGCGCCCGGAACCGCCTCGAAGGCGTCGTCCGGGAGGTGAAGATCGACGGCCTGCTCGCCGAGGTCGAGCTCGACGTGACCAAGGGCGGTCGGCTCGTCGCGGTGATCACGCGTGAGTCGGCGGAGAATCTCGGGCTGACGCCCGGCATGTCCGCCGCCGCGGTCGTCAAAGCGACCTCGGTCATGGTCGAACGATGAAGCGTCTGTTCGCGATCGCGTTCGCCGCGCTGGCGTTGCCCGCCTCCGTCTCCGGAGGGACGCCGATCACCGTGTTTGCCGCCGCCTCGCTGACCGAGGTGTTCCCGCGAATCGCGCCGAGCCCTCGCTACAGCTTCGCGGGCTCCGACCAGCTCGCCCTCCAGATCCGGCAAGGCGCGCCCGTCGACGTCTACGCCGCCGCGAGCCCGAAGTACACGCAACTCCTCTATCGCGACGGCTTCGTCCTGAAGCCGGTCGTGTTTGCCACGAACAAGTTGATCATCCTTGTGCCGAAGTCGAACCCCGCGAACATCAACACGGTCTATGACCTTCGACGCGAGGGGATCAAGCTCGTGATCGGAGACCGCACAGTCCCGATCGGGACCTACACGCGGCAGATCCTCGACACGCTGGGGATCACGGCCGACGTGACGAAGAACGTCGTAAGCCAGGAAACGGACGTCAAGGGGATCGTGACGAAGGTCGCGCTGGGCGAGGCGGATGCCGGGCTGGTCTACCGCACGGACGCGAAGCCGGTCGCCTCGCGCACGCGTTCGATCGCGTTGCCCGACTGGGCGCAGCCGCCGATTCGCTACGAGGTCGCCGTGGTGAAGACGAGCTCGAATCTGACCGCTGCCCGCGCGTTCGTGAAGCAGGTCGTCTCGAAGCGGGGACGGCTGCTGCTCGCGCAGGCCGGGTTCGGCCTGCCCAAGAAGAAGTGAGGGCTCTCTTCGCAGCTCTTTTCGCGGCCGCGACTGCGATTGCACTTGCCTTCCTGATCTTGCCGGTGGTGGCGATCTTTCTGCGCGTCCCGCCCGGTGACCTGCTCGGCGCTCTGGGCCACAACGTCACGCGCGACGCACTCGTGGTCAGCATCAAGACGAGTGCGATTGCCCATGCTGCCGTCCTCGTCGTCGGAACGCCGGCGGCATACTTGCTGGCACGCCGCCGCTTCCCCGGCCGCGGCGTCGTGCTCACGCTGATCGAGCTTCCGCTCGTCCTGCCGCCCGCGGTCGCGGGTATCGCGCTCCTTGCCGCTTTCGGCCGCGTGGGCCTGCTCGGCGGGCAGCTCGACGCACTCGGCCTCCAGATTCCATTCACGCAGACTGCCGTCGTGCTCGCGGTCGCATTCGTGGAAAGCCCGTTCTACTTTCGCGGCGCGATCGCGGCGGTCGAAACGATCGACGGGACACTCGTCGATGCGGCACGGACACTCGGCGCGTCGCCGGCCCGCGTCTTCACGCGAGTCGCGCTCCCTCTCGCCGCCGGCGGCCTCGGCGCGGCTTCGGCCCTCGCACTGGCGAGAGGGCTCGGCGAGTTCGGCGCGACGCTCATCTTCGCCGGCAGCCTGCAGGGAGTGACGCAGACGCTCCCGCTCGCGATCTACGCGCAGTTCGAACAGAACTTCGACACCGCGCTGGCGATCAGCGCCCTGTTCATCATCGTCGGTGCACTCCTACTCGTCACCCTGAAGCTCTACGGATGGCTTCGCTTCACCTCGATCTTTCGCTCCCGCTTCGCACCTTCGACCTCGAGCTAGCGCTCGAAGTCGGCCGCGAAACGGTCGCGCTCGTCGGTCCGTCCGGCGCTGGCAAGACGTCCTTGCTGCGCGCGATCGCAGGCCTTGCCAGGCCGGTGCGCGGCACGATCTCCTGTGGAGACGACATCTGGTTCGACGTCGACCGGCGCGTCAACCGCCGGCCGGAGGAGCGTTCGGTCGGTTTTGTGTTCCAGGAGTACGCGCTCTTTCCGCACCTCAATGTCGAGCAGAACGTCACCTTCGGCGGCGCACGCGCTGACCGGCTGTTGTGGCGCTTGCACATCGAGCATCTCGCGAAGGCGAGGCCGTCGGAGCTGTCCGGCGGCGAGCGCCAGCGGGTCGCCGTCGCGCGCGCGCTCGCTCGTGAGCCCAGAGTGCTCCTCCTCGACGAGCCGATGGCCGCGCTCGATCCGCACACACGCGGGAAGGTGCGGGCCGAGCTGCACGATCTGCTGCGCGAGCTCGCGCTCCCGGCCATCCTCGTCACGCACGACTTCGAGGATGCGGCCGCACTGGCC
>CATPAS010000084.1 GCA_955652075.1 uncultured Gaiellaceae bacterium
CCTCCACGTCGTCACTATGCTCATGCGGGTGAGAGGACGCACCGCCGCGTTGGTTGCGGCCTGCGCGGGGTCTGCGTTCCCGTTGCGGCCGCCGCACCGCCTCAGGGTGTCCAGACCGACGCTGCCTTCGCCACCAGCTACGCGCAGCGCGGCGTCTCCAGCGTCGCCGCGACCACCCAACGGGTCAGCTGTTACGCGCCTGAGGTCTACTACCAGGGCAGCCTCGCGCCCGCGCAGGGTTATCCGGACGGCGGTTCCACCTTGTGCAACGGCGCTGCGACAACGGGAGAGGACATCGGCCCATTTCCGACGCAGGACGTCTCCAACCCGCCGCTGCGCGCCAAGGACTTCTCCGAATCGGATCTGCACGTCGATCCAACGAACTCACGTCACCTGATCGGGATCAGCAAGTGGATCGTCAACAGTGAGGGCTACAACCACCTCACCGGTTTCTTCGAGTCGTTCGACGGCGGCGCCACCTGGCCGCAGCTCGGTCACATTCCTGGCTATGAGGGCTGGACCGACAACTCGGATCCCGTCGGAGCGTTCGATCCGTGGGGGAACTTCTATGCCGTCGTGTTCCCCTACGAGTTCTTGTACATCTCGAGCGGCCAGCACTTCTTCCTGTCGCCGAACGTCAATCCCTCGCTGCCGCGTTCCGGAATGGCGATTGCCGTCCGTCCCCACGGGGCGGCGGCGGCAACGGCGTGGAACACGACGCACAACGGACAGCTGGACCTGATCGAACGAACGCCGTTCGACGGGAAAAACACCTTCGACAAGCAATGGCTGGCGATCGACACGAATCGCCGCAGCCCGCACTTCGGCCGTGTCTATGTCACGTGGGCAGTCGGGAGCCAGGACAGCAACCTGCGCATCTACGCCTCATACGCCGATGCTCGCCAGAACGGCACCCACACGAACTGGTCCCGCCCTCGGCTCGTGCTGCCGCAGGCGCAAGGGGTCGGCGACAACGGCTCGCTGCCGCACGTGGCACCCGACGGCACCGTCTGGCTGTCGACCTCGAGCTTCCGCCGCTCGGACCAGCCGTTCACGATGTCCCTCACTTCGTCGCGCGACGGCGGCAGGTCCTGGACGCGACGGCGGCTGATCGTACGCCACAACGTCGACGGCTATCAGAACACGACGTTCCGCGCGGCCTTCGGGGAGGCATTCGCGGTCGGGCCGCGGAAGATCGGCCGCTTCTACCCCCTCTACGCAACGTACGAGCAGTCGACTCCCAGTGCGATGCAGGTGTTCATCCGTGGTTCGTTCGACGGCGGCAGCCATTGGTCCCGTGCGATCCAGGTGAACGATGCGTCCGGCGCCGCGGACGCGCTGCAACCGAATCTCTCCGTCGCGCCCAGCGGGACCGTCGCAGTTGCGTTCTACGACCGGCGGCTGCCCTGTCCCGCCCTCGACACGCCCGAGGCGACCGTCGCAGGTCTGCTCTTCGACCCGCGTACTCCGGCCGGGCGCGTCAACTACTGCATCAACACCGCGATCCAGTTCTACGACGCGAAGCTTCGGCCGCGCGGGCACAACATCCGCTTGTCGGCGCACACCTGGGATCCACAGTTGTCGTCGCCACGCTTCGACTGCATCTGCAACCCGGCGAGCTTCATCGGCGATTACTTCGGCGTCGACTCGCGGGGCGGGTTCACCTACACGGCGTCGGTCGAGACGTTCAACGCCGCCGGCGAGAATCCCGGCTACCACCAACAGCAACTGGTCTCGAAGATCCGGACGCCCTAGAAGCGAGGATACGGCTCGTGATCAGGCGACGCGTGATCGTGCGCGGATTGGTGCAGGGCGTGTTCTTCCGTGACTCGGTGCGGCGGCGAGCGCAACAGCACGGCGTCGCCGGTTGGGTCGCGAATCGCGCGGACGGCGCGGTCGAAGCAGTGTTCGAAGGCGAAGTGGATGCCGTCGAGCGGCTCGTCGCCTTCAGCCGCGGGGGCCCGCGGGGCGCTCAGGTGGAGTCAGTCGAAGTGACGAAGGAAGAACCGGAAGGCCTCAACGGTTTCAGTGTTCGCTGACTAAGTCCCAAGCGGCCGGGGTCAGACCCTCGCCCTTCAGGACGTGGCGCCCGCGGACAGTTCCAAACGGCTGGGGTCAGACCCTTGCCGTTTGGGACGTGGCGCCCGAGAGCACGTCATGTGCCTGGCACCAGACCCGACCGAGACTGCCACGTCCTAGATGGGACTGACTACTCCCACTCGATCGTGGCTGGGGGTTTCGAGCTCAGGTCGAGGGCGACCCGGTTGACGCCGGGGATCTCGTTGATGATCCGGCTCGAAATCGTCTCCAAGAGGTCGTACGGCAGACGTGCCCAGTCCGCGGTCATCGCGTCGTCCGACGTGACCGCGCGGATGACGATCGGATACGCGTACGTGCGCTCGTCGCCCTGTACGCCGACCGAGCGGATCGCCGGCAGCACCGCGAACGACTGCCACAACTCGCGGTACAACCCAGCGCGCCGGATCTCCTCCTGCAGGATCGAGTCCGCCGACCGGAGGATCGCGAGCCGCTCCTCCGTGACCTCGCCGATGATGCGAATCGCAAGACCGGGGCCGGGAAACGGCTGACGCCACACCATCCCCTCGGGCATTCCGAGCTCCTCTCCGACTCGGCGCACCTCGTCCTTGAAGAGGAGCCGGAGGGGCTCCACGAGCTCCATGCGCATGTCGGCGGGCAGCCCGCCCACGTTGTGATGCGACTTGATCATTGCGGCGACACCGTCCTCGCCGCCGCCGGACTCGATCACGTCGGAATACAGCGTTCCCTGGACGAGGAAGCGAACGTCCCCGAGCTTCGCTGCCTCCTCCTCGAACACGCGGATGAACTCCTCGCCGACGATCTTGCGCTTCTGCTCCGGATCGTCGACGCCCTCGAGCCGTGAGAGGAACCGCTCCTGCGCCTGCACGTGCACGAGTGGAACGTGAAAATGCCCGCCGAACGTCTCGACCACCTGCTCGGCCTCGTTCTCGCGCAGCAGCCCGTGGTCGACGAACACGCACGTGAGCTGATCGCCGATCGCCTTGTGCACGAGCAGCGCAGCGACCGCCGAGTCGACGCCGCCCGACAGCGCGCAGAGGACGCGCTCGCGACCGACCGCAGCGCGGATCCGCTCGACCTGCTCCTCGATCACGGCGGCGGGCGTCCACGCGGGCGGCGCGCCCGCAACGTTGTAGAGGAAGTTCTTCAGCAGCTCGGTCCCGTGCGGCGTGTGCACGACCTCAGGGTGGAATTGCACGCCGTAGAGACGCTGCTCCGGATCCTCGAACGCCGCGACCGGCGTCGACCGCGAGGATGCGACGACTCGCGCACCTGACGGCGGCGCTGTGACGGTGTCGCGATGGGACATCCACACCGTTTCCTCCTCTGGCAGGCCAGCGAACAGCTCCGACTCGACGGCGGTCAGGTCCGTCTTGCCGAACTCTGATGCACCGGTCCGCTCGACCCTGCCCCCGAGCTCCAGCGCCAGCAGCTGCGCGCCGTAGCAGATGCCGAGCGTCGGAATGCCGAGCCCGAACACCTCGGAATCGATCTGCGGGGCGCCATCTGCGTACACCGATGCAGGCCCACCGCTGAGGATCAACGCGTGGGGGTTGCGTGCGCGCACCTGAGCCGCCGTCACGCCGTGCCCGACGAGCTCTGAATACACGCGGCACTCGCGCACGCGACGCGCGATCAGCTGCGCGTACTGCCCACCGAGATCCACCACCAGCACCGGCCGCTCCTCCGCAGGCCGCTCGGGCAGGGGCAGGACTTCAGCGGCGATAGTTCGGTGCCTCCTTCGTGATCGTCACGTCGTGCGGGTGGCTCTCGCGGAGGCCCGCTGCTGTGATACGGACGAACCGCGCGCCCTTCATCTCCTCGATCGTCGCTGCACCGCAATAGCCCATCGCTTGACGCACTCCGCCGACGAGCTGGTGCAGGACCGCTGTGACGGGCCCCTTGTAGGGGACACGCCCTTCGACGCCCTCAGGGACAAGCTTCTCGACGTCCTCGACGTCGCCCTGGAAGTAACGATCGCGGGACGAGCCACGGGCGCGCATCGCGCCGAGCGAGCCCATGCCGCGGTACTCCTTGAACCGTTCGCCGTGCTGCAGGATCACTTCACCTGGAGCTTCCTCCGTCCCCGCGAGGATCGATCCCGTCATTACTGCGTCCGCTCCAGCCGCAAGCGCTTTCGCAATGTCACCCGAAGATGCAAGTCCGCCGTCCGCGATGATCGGGACATCGTGTCGCGATGCAGCTTGCGCGGATTCGTAAATCGCAGTGACCTGAGGCACGCCAACGCCAGCCACGATTCGAGTCGTACAACTCGCTCCTGGTCCGACTCCGATCTTGACTGCGTCTGCGCCCGCGTCGATCAACGCCTCGGTCGCCTCGGCCGTGGCCACGTTGCCTGCAACGACCTCGACGTCGAGCTCCGACTTGATCCGCCGCACCATCTCCGGCACGGCTGCCGAGTGACCGTGCGCCGTGTCGACGACGAGCACGTCCACGCCGGCGTCGACGAGCGCGCCGGCGCGCTCCCATGCATCCGTGCCGACACCGACTGCGGCGCCGACTCGGAGACGTCCGTGCTCATCCTTCGTCGCCTTCGGGAACTCGATCCGCTTCTGGATGTCCTTGACGGTGATCAGCCCCTTCAACCGTCCCTCCGCGTCGACGACGGGAAGCTTTTCGATCTTGTGTCGGTGCAGGATCGCCTCTGCCTCGGCGAGCGTCGTTCCGACCGGTGCAGTAACGAGATCGCGCGACGTCATCAGCGCAGAGACAGGTTGTGAGGCGTCGGGCGCGAAGCGGAGATCACGGTTAGTCAGGATCCCGACGAGCGTGCCCTCCTCGTCGGTGATCGGAACGCCGGAGATGTGGTAGGTCGCCATCAGATCGAGCGCATCGGAGACGAGTGCGTTCCGAGGCAGCGTGACCGGCTCGACGATCATCCCGGACTCGGAGCGCTTCACCTTGTCGACTTCCGCCATCTGCGCGTCGATCGACAGGTTGCGGTGGACGATGCCCATCCCACCCTCACGGGCGAGCGCGATCGCCAGCCGCGCCTCCGTGACCGTGTCCATCGCCGCCGAGACGATCGGGATTTCGATCGTGACGCCGCGTGTCAGGCGCGTCGCGGTGGAAACTTCATTCGGGAGAACGCGGGACTCGGCCGGGACGAGCAGAACGTCGTCGAACGTCAGCCCTTCCTTCCCGAATTTCCGGTCGAGCTCGAGGAGCCGCTCGACCTGTCCGGGCGCTAGCTCGACTCCCATCGCGTCACGCTAGCACCCCGCCCTGACATCAGCCGGCGACCGGCTCGAGCGCCCGAACCTCGACCGAGCTCTGCAGCCGGGACGCTTCCCGGGGCTCGAAGCGGCCGGCACCGACCTCGAGCGTCGAAGCCGCGCCCGCGGCCACGGCGCTCTTCAGCGAATCCTCGATCGACTTCTCCGCGACCCGGGCAGCGAGGAAGGCCGCCAGGAGAACGTCCCCCGAACCGACGGCCGAGATCGGCTCCACATGAGGCGCGTCCGCGCGATACAGCGTTCGCTTTCGGTCGGCGCGAAAGAGCCCGAAGCTCCGCGTCTCGGCAGTGATGAGCACGTTCCGTGCGCCCATGTCCGCGATCCGGTCGAGCGCCATCGTGTAGTCCTCGTCGTCCCCGAGCTCCTGGCCGACGAGGCCTTCGGCTTCGCGCTGGTTCGGCGTCACAAGGAACGCTTCGGCCTCGACGCCCAACCGCAGCGGCGGCCCTTCCGAGTCCAGCACGGCCGGCACGTGGCGCCGGTTGAGATCGTGAATCGCCTCTGCGTAGAAGGCGTCGGCGACGCCGCGAGGAAGCGTCCCCGCGAACACGACCATGTCGGCGCCGCGCGCGAGGTAGCTGATCTTGTCGAGCAGCATCGCCAGCTCCTCCGGCTCGACGTGCGGCCCCCACTCGTTGATCTCCGTATACGTCGCCGTCGTCGGATCGACGACCGCGGTGGACGTGCGCGACTCGTCCGCAATGCGCACGAAGTCGTTGAGGATCGCCTCGGAGGTCAATTCCTCGACGATGCGCGTTCCCGTGCGTCCGCCCGCCAGGCCCGTCGCGACGACCGGGACGTCCAGCCGCTTGAGGGCACGCGCGACGTTGATGCCCTTGCCGCCGGCGAGCGTGAGTCCCTGGCTCGCGCGGTGGCGCTGGCCCAGCTGGAAGTTCGGGACAGTCAGCGTCCGGTCGATCGCCGCATTCAGGGTCACCGTGACGATCACGAGAACCAGTCCTTGACGTGAGTGAGCGTCCGGCCCGCGTAAAAGCCGGCGCGTCCGCCGAAACCCGGCTTGGCCACGGAGCGCTCGGCGATCAGCGGCTGTCGTGCCACGAGCCGTTGTCCGGAGTAGATGCGGACCTCGCCGACTCGCTGGCCGCGTTCGACCGGCAGTTCGAGCGCCGTCTGGGCGACGATCCGCTCGACCACCGGCTTGTCGATGCGCACGGTTCGCGCAACCTCCCGGGCAGCGACGATCGGGACCGAGCCTTTCCCGTAGCCGACGCTCGCCCGCAGATACACGCGCCCGCGCGGCACGAGCCACACGGAGCGGTAACGCGAGATGCCCCAGCGCAGCAGCGAGGCCAGGTCGGCGTTGCGCTGCGAGCGCGTGGGGCTTCCGAGCACGGTCGTGTAGAGCGTGACGCCGTTGCGGCGCACCGCGGCGACCTCGCACCAGCCCGCCGTGTTCGTGTGTCCGGTTTTGACGCCGTAGAGCCCTTTGAAGACACCGAGTAGGTCGTTCCACGTGTGCAGCCGCCGCCCGCCCGCAATCGAGTCGCTTCGGATGCGCACGACCGACCTGATCCGCGGGCTGCGCATCGCCGCTTGCGCGAGCGCCGTCACGTCACGCGCCGTCGAGTAGTGGCCTGGGGCGTCCAGACCGTCCGGACGGATGAAATGCGTGCGCTCGAGCCCGAGCTCGCGCGCCTTCGCGTTCATCATGGCGACGAACACGGCGCGGTTGCCGTGACCGACGTAGTCCGCAAGCGCCACCGCCGCGTCGTTCGCGCTCTGGATCAGCGCCGCCTTGACGAGATCGCCCACGCGTATCTTCTCGCCAGCGCGGAGATGCACGGTCGACTCGCCGATTGCTGCCGCGTCCGACCGAACGTGCACCACGTCGCTCCAGCGTGCATGGTCGAGCGTGACGATCACCGTCATCAGCTTCGTGATGCTCGCGATCGGCACGCGCGCCCACGCCCCGTGCTGCGCAAGCACTTCACCGGTCGCAGCGTTTTCGACGATGAACGTTCGCGCCGAGACCGGAGGCGGCGGTGTTGCCGCGTTTGCCGCGCTGACGAAAGCGAGCGCCGCGAGAACAGCGGCGACCCAGATCCGGAGGATCACGAGCGGGAAGGCTACTTGACGCTACTTGACCCGGATCTTCTGGCCGATGCGGAGGGCTGCCGGATCGATGCCCGGATTCAGGGTCATCAGACTGTTCACCGTGGTGTTGTACTTCTGGGCGATGGAGCCAAGCGTGTCGCCGCTCTGCACCGCGTAGTAGGCCGCCCCGGGAGTCGTTGTCGCCGTCGACGTCGTAGCGGACGTGGTGGTGGTGATTGCTGTTGTCGTGGTGGTGGTGGTCGTTGTTGTTGTGGTGTTCGTGGCCGGTGGGGTCGTGAGAACGAGCCTCGTCGTCGTCGGCGCCGGCTTCGTGGCGGTCCGCGTGGTCGGAAGCGCCCGGAC
>CATPAS010000085.1 GCA_955652075.1 uncultured Gaiellaceae bacterium
CATTCGGGTTGCGCACCGCGACGCCGTGCCGCGCGCAGCCGGAGAGGCAGACGAGCCCGTCGTTCAGCTCCTCGAGCAGACGCTGATCGAGTGCAGGGTCCGCGGGCGGCTGAGATTCCTTTCCCAGCGGACGCGTGTTCGCGTGCGCCGCGGTGAGCAGTCGGCAGAGGTTCGCGTACCCCTTGGCAGTCTCGACGAGGACGGTCACGTGCGAGCGGTCGGCGAGCGTCAGCTCGGCACCGGTGATGGGACGCACGCCGAAGTGCTTCGCCGCATATGCGAACTCGAGCGAGCCGTAGACCCCGTCGTGGTCGGTGAGCGCGAGCGCGGGGTAGCCGAGCTCCGCGGCGCTGACGGCCAGCTCTTCCGGCAGCGACGCCCCGTCGAGGAACGAGTACGAGGAGTGGGCGTGCAGCTCGACGTACGGGACGGACGTGCTCGTCGCGGCGCCCGGCAAAAGCCTGACCTTCTTCCGGGTCCTGTGCGGGAACTCAGGCTGGAGCTCGATCGTCATACTCGCCGGACGTGCCAGGAGTCGTGCACAGACCCGGCGAGGGCGAAGCGCTCTTCGACGGACGGATCGTCATCAAGGCGAACTTCGACGAGCTGTGCATCACCGAGTCGCTTTTCCCGGACGCCCGCGTCGGAGCGGATCCGCACTTTCACCGGCACCACGCGGATTCGTTCTATGTCCTCGAGGGCGACCTCGCGGTCCTGGTCGACGACGAGGAGAAGATGCTGTCGCCGGGCGCGTGCGTCTGCGCTCCGCAGGAGGTCGTCCATGGCTTCAGGAGCACATCGCGTGCACGGTTCCTGAACTTCCACACGCCGGACGGGGGTTTCGCACGGAATCTGCAGGCTCGGGATCGCGGTGAGCCTGGCGGTTTCGACAGCGTCGACGCTCCCCCCGGCAGTGGCCGCCCCGGATCGGAAGCCGTCTTCCTCCCTCCCGGAGAAGGCGAGCGGCTCGAGGGCGACACGAGAATCGCGACGATCAAGATCGGGCGCAAAGAGCTCTCGCTGATCGAGTTCGAGCTCGAGCCCGGCTTCGAAGGGCCCGACCCGCATACCCACGACGATCACGTCGACTCGTTCTACGTGCTCGAAGGAGAGCCCGAGTTTCTCGTTGACGACGAGCGGCTTCGCCTCGGAGCCGGCTCGTACGCCGGCGCGCCCATCGGGGTCGTCCACACGTTTTCGAACCCGGGTCCGGGCCGCGCGCGTCTCCTCAACGTCCACGCGCCGAGCCGCGAATTTCATGAGTCCCTGCGACGGGGGAATTGAATGACGGCTGGGCTCGTCTACCTCACGCTCGTGCCGAGTGAAAACGAAGCCGAACTGCTTTGCGCACTCCTGCGAACCGAAGGGCTCACATGCGATCAGCGGCCGACGAACCTCAGCGTCGGGATGATGGACGGCATGCCGGGCGGTGGCCCGCGGGAAATCTTCGTCGCTGAACAGGATCTCGCCAGAGCTCAGGAAATCCTGTCGGCGTCGCGCAACAACGATTGATCCCTCCTTATGCTCCCCGCTGGGTGAACCAGCAGCTGCGCTCCTCGTCGCGAAAGACAACGGCGTTCTCCCCTGACTGCAACACGACTTCGAAGTAGTGCCGGGACACCGGCTCCTCCGTCCACCACCGATCCACCACGCGCCACTCTTCGCGGACGAGCTCGACCGCTAAGCGATTCACTCGCACCGG
The DNA here is from genome assembly GCA_955652075.1 of uncultured Gaiellaceae bacterium. GTDB lineage: Bacteria > Actinomycetota > Thermoleophilia > Gaiellales > Gaiellaceae > 3-1-20CM-4-69-9. The sequence goes on from CATPAS010000085.1 coordinate 1,703, forward strand.
CGTCCCATCCACACGAGCCTCGACGACCGCCGCGCGAGGCTCGTTTAATCGTCCCGCGGCACGAACAACGCGCGAGCTTCCGGAATGCGTGACCACGGTGCGACCTCCACGACCTGATTGACCGATCCTGAGCCGGTGCTGGCGCGCACCTGGCGCAGGCCCTCACGTAACCGAACGTCCAGCTCTCCTCCTGCAGCCGGCAGCAGCTCGAGCTGCTGCCCGTCGTGCTCGGTCAGCTCGATGAGCTCGAGCCGCAGCTCGAGCACGGGCGCCGGCAGCTCTGCGAGCTTCGGCCCGAGCGCGGCCTTGATGCGATCGAGCTCGGTCGTCGGATCGCGCAACGTTGCGCTTCGCCGCCAGGAGCCGCCGCCGACGAGGCGCGCCGACAGTGCCAGCTTGCGAACGAATCTTCCTCCACGCTCCGGGCGTGCCAGCAGCGTCTCGACGAGCGCACCGAATGCGCGCCGCAACGTGAGCTCGTTGCCAATTGCCTCCGGAAACTCGAGCGCTTCGACGATCTCCGCCGGTGGACGACGGCCGCGGACGCGTGCTGCCTTGCCGCCTCTCGCCAGGCCCCAGGCGCGCCGGCCGTCCGGCCCCAATCGTTCGGCCACGGCGCCACCTGGTAGCCCAGCAAGCTGTCCGACGCGCTTCACCCCGAGCTCGTGCAGCTCCGCGCGGCGGCGCGGCTCCATCGGCACGAGCTCGAGCGGCAGCGGCGCGAGGAAGTCGCTCAACCGCTCGTCGGAGACGACCAAGATCTGCCCGGGGCGCGCGACGTTCGCTGCGGCCAAAGCTGCGAACCGGCGCTGCGCTGCGCCCGCACGTGGATCCCAGGCAGTACCGACGGCGGTGAGCGCGCGCCGCAGCGCAGGCTCGAGCCCGCCGTACAACCTCTCCACCCCACGCGTCTCGAAGTAGACGCAGCCGACGCCGGCCGGATCGACTGCGAAGCCCGTGTCTTCGAGCGCACGCAGGATCTCCTCCCATGCCTGCTCGGCCGCGGCCGGATCCTGCTCGACCAGGACGAGCTCCGGAGACGTCGCCAGCGCTTCCCCGAGCCGCATACCCGGACGCACGTGCACATTGCCAGCCCGAACCTCGATGCGTTCGAGCTGGTAGACGTGCCACTGCAGGTCCCGGGCGGAGATCCGGACCTGACCGTACTGACCCATCACGCGGGCGAGGTCCACGCCACCGTCCATCGTGATGTCGGAAAG
>CATPAS010000086.1 GCA_955652075.1 uncultured Gaiellaceae bacterium
CTCGCCGAGAACCTCGCGCTGCACGACTACGGCCATGAGCCGTTCTCCCGGTTCGGCTGGTTGAACCCACGCCGCTGGATTCGGTGGGCCGCCGGCCTGCTGAAGGAGTTCGACGTTCGCGGCGGCGGGCCCGCAACACGCGCGGCGTCATTGTCCGGGGGCAACCAGCAGAAGGTCGTCGTCGCCCGCGAGGTGTCCCGCGACCCGAGCGTCTTGATCGCGGCGCAGCCGACTCGCGGTCTCGACGTCGGCGCGATCGAGTTCGTCCACCGCCGCCTGGTCGAGCAGCGCGACGCCGGCAAGGCGGTGCTCCTCGTCTCGCTCGAGCTCGAGGAGATCTTGTCGCTCTCGGACCGCATCCTCGTGCTTTACGAAGGGCGCATCGCGGCCGAGTTCCCGCCCGACGTCAGCGAGGAGGAAGTGGGGATCGCGATGACGGGAGGCGGACAACGCGAGGCAGCGGCGTGACGCGCCGCCTGCCTCCCGTCAGCGCGGGGGAAGGGCTCCGGGAAACCGGGAGGTTTCCCGCCTCCTTCTCCTCGCCGAACGCGGCGATCTCAGCGGCGCGAGCGGTGAGGCGACACCTAAAGAAGGGAGCTCGTGAGGGAAACATGGTTTCCCTCACGGGAGCGCGCAACGCGCGCGACGCGATGACTGGAGGCCGACGCCAGGACGCGGCCGCGTGAGCGAGCCCGAGTCCCCGGCCCCTCTCGACGCGGATCCCGAGGCGCCCGCGCAGACCGTCGCGGGGCGGCTGGCGTTCTACCAGCGTGCCGGCGGCGTCGTCACGCCGCTCATGACTGCGGTGGTTGCGTTCCTGATGGGCGGAATCGTCGTGCTGTCCACCGGTCACAACCCGTTGCGCACGTACAAGGCGATCTTCGAGGGGTCCGGCCTCAACTGGTTCTTCCACGTCGGCAACCACTCGATTCACGTCCCGTTCACGCATACGCACGTGTGGTTCTTGTGGGACACGAACACGAATCACACGGCTCCCTACAACCTGTCGCAGACGCTGCTGACGACTACGCCGCTGATCCTCACCGGGCTCGCGGTCGCCTTTGCGTTTCGTTGCGGCCTCTTCAACATCGGTGGCCAGGGTCAGTACCTGATGGGCGCCATCGTCGGCGTTTACATCGGGTCGCGCTTCACCGGCCTGGCACACCTGCCGCATGTCCTGTTCGCGATCACTGCCGCGGCCCTCGCAGGCGCGCTCTGGGGGGCGATCGCCGGCTTCCTCAAAGCCACGGTGGGCGCCCACGAGGTGATCACGACGATCATGTTGAACTGGATCGCGTACTGGGGCGGGAGCTATCTCTTCGGCCGGGGCGGTCCCCTGCAAAACCACGTCAACCAGGCGGTCCCGATCTCGGACGACATCGTCGACAATGCGAAGCTGCCGGCGTTGTGGGGCAACCCGCATCTCCAGGCGCTGCACGTCGGCATCTTCATCGCAACCGGAACGCTTATTGTCTTCTACCTCGTCCTCAACCGGACGACGCTCGGTTACGAGGTGCGCGCCGTCGGCTTCAATCCCGAGGCTGCCCGTTACGGCGGGATCAGCGTCGCGCGCAACTTCATCATTGCGATGGCGATCTCCGGCCTCTTCGCCGGCCTCGCCGGCGGCCTCGACATCCTCGGCTGGCAGTTCCGGCTCGGCGTGCTCGACGTCCAGGTGTCGAACATCGGATTCATCGGCATCGCGGTGGCGCTGCTGGGGCGAAACACCGCGGTCGGGGTTGGCTTCGCTGCGCTCCTGTTCGGCGCGCTGCTGACCGGCACGTCCACACGCAGTCTCGATCCGAACGTCTTCCCACCACAGCTGGCAGGGAATCTCGCACTGATGATCCAGGCGCTCGTGCTGCTCTTCGTGGGCGCTGATCTCGTGATCCTCTACATCTGGCAGGCGCGGCGGAAGCTGCGGCTGCCGGGCGCCGCCCGGGCCGCGAAAGGCTCGGCGTGAACGCGGTCCCCGCACACCCACCGTGGCTTCCGACCACGCGGCACGTCGCGATCGCCGGGATCGTCCTCGGCCTCCTTGCCTTCTGGCTGACGATTCCGCCCGTCAGCGCGCGCAGCCCCTGGTGGCCGGTGCTGGTCGGCCTCTGCGCGATCGCCGCAGGGATCTGGACGGTGACGCGCGGCGTGGGCCGGCCCGGCTGGGGTGCGATCGCAGCGGGTCTCGTGGGCATCGCGCTCGGACTGCTCGCGACACGCACCGGCCTCGGCCATCTCGACCAGGTCGTCGTGTGGTCGGCGCTCTTGTCGTCCACCCTCGTCTGGGCGACACCGCTGACCTACGCCGCGATCGGCGGGATGTTCTCCGAGCGGAGCGGCGTCGTGAACATCGGTCTCGAGGGAATGATGCTCTCGGGCGCCTTCTTCGGAGCGCTCGGTGCCGACAAGTTCCATTCCTGGGAGATGGGCCTCCTCTGTGCCGCGATCGCGGGCGGCGGTTTCGCACTGGTCCACGCGGTCATGGCGATTCACTTACGCGCCGATCAGATCGTCAGCGGCACCGCGATCAACTTCCTCGCACTCGGTGTCACCGGTTACTTCTTCATCCAGATCTACGGCGAAAACGGCACGCCCGGGAACATCCCGCGCATCCCCGACGTGACCGTGAGCTCGCTCGGCACGGTGTTCGGTCATCTGAACCTGATGATCTGGCTGTCGTTCGTCCTGCTGATCGCGGCTCACATCACGCTCTTCAAGACGCCGATCGGGCTACGGATCCGCTCTGTCGGCGAGCACCCGCGCGCCGCAGACACCGTCGGCATCTCGGTGTACGGAACGCGCTATGCGGCCGTCGTCCTCTCGGGAATGCTGGCCGCGCTCGGCGGCGCGTACCTCTCCATCGGCTACCTCGGCTCCTTCAGCGAGAACATGACGGCCGGTCGCGGCTTCATCGCGCTCGCGGCTGTCATCTTCGGCAACTGGCGCCCGTTTGGTGCCTTCGCCGCGGCTCTGCTCTTCGGCGGCTCGACAGCGCTCTCGTTCCGCCTCGCCCAGCCGTGGGGGAACGCGTCCGTTCTCTTCCAGGCCTTGCCCTACGTCCTGACCCTGATCGCCGTCGCCGGCGTAATCGGCCGGTCGGTCCCACCCGCGGCGGCCGGCCGTCCCTACGTCAAGCAGTAGGGCTCTGAATTGGCGGTCGTCCAATCCTCGTCACTAGGCTCGAGAACAACCATGACCACGCTCATCGCAACGAGTCGGCGCAGGGCCTGGGCGGCGCTGGTCGTCGGCCTCGCTGGGCTCTTGACGCTTCCCGCCGCGATCGAGGTTTCGCGCCGGTCCAAGCGGATCGGCCTGCTCGACGCAGGCTATGCGATCCCGCTCGCATTCCTGCTCGGGCTGGTCGCGATCGTGATGGCGCGCCGGGCGAGGACGAATCTCCGGTGGCTGGAACTGCGCGGAGGGGGAACAAGGATCGCCACGGCTGCGGTGGTCGTTGGAGCGGTCGGTCTCTGCCTGGCCACGGCGGCGGCTCTTTCGGTCGGCTTCTACGAGCTTGTCGTGCTCTACCAACATTCCCGCTGACGCTCTACCAACATTCGCAGCGAGCCCCTAGTATGGGTCCGCCGCCGTGTTCGAGATCGGTAACAGCCTCCGTGAGGCACGTTTACGCCAGGGCCTCGACTTTCCCGAGATCGAACAGGGGACGAAGATTCGAGGCAAGTACCTGCGCGCCCTCGAGGAGGAGCAGTTCGACGTCTTGCCGGCGCAGACGTATGTCAAGGGTTTCCTGCGCTCCTATGCCGAATACCTCGGTCTCGACGGGCAGCTCTATGTCGACGAGTACAACTCCCGCTTCGTCGTGGGGGAGGAGGAACCTCAGTCCCGCCCTAGACGCTCCGCCCCGCCGTCGCGGGGCGTGCAGGTTCAATCACGCGTCGTCCTCCTGACGCTGCTCGGGATTGCCGCGGTGACCGCGCTCGTGATCGTCGCGTGGACGCGCGGCGAGCCGCCCAGCGTTCCGCCGGCCGGCCTCGGAACGTCGAAGCCGCCGACACACCAGACTCGGGCTCGGCCTGCGTCGACGCAGACCGTCCGCCTCCTCGTGAAGGCGTCACGCGGTCCCTGCTGGCTGCAGGTGCACAAGACGTCCGCGACCGGGCCGATCCTCTTCCAGGGGACGCTCGATCAGGGACAGCAGCAGCTCTTCACCGCGCGCAAGCTTTGGATCACGCTCGACCGGCCGGAGAACCTCGTCACGGTGCTGAACGGGCGCACGAACCGCCTGCCTGTCGGTGGTGTGAAGACGTTGATCGTGACGCCGCGCGGCATCCGTGCGGCCGTGTGACCGCGCGTCCCCGGGCGTTCATCGTGGTCACCGGCAGCGAGCTCGTCCGCGGCGACCGCCGCGACCTGAACGGGCCGTTCCTGGCAGGAGAGCTCCTCAGGCTCGGCGTCGAGCCGGCCCGGATCTCGATCGTGGGCGACCGGGAAGAGGAGCTCTCCGAGGCACTCGCGGAAGCGCTCGGCGCGGCGGACCTCTGCGTGGTGTCGGGCGGGCTCGGCCCGACGCACGACGACCGCACCGTCGAGCTCGTTGCGCGCGCGGCCGGCGTGGCCCTTCAGCTCGACGAAGAGCTGCACGAACAGATCGGCGCCGTCTCTCGCGGCTTTGCGGCGAGGCTCGGGCGACCCTACGTGGACTTCGAGGCCGGAGTCCGCAAGCAGGCCACGATCCCCGAGGGCGCGCTCTCGCTCGGGCTCGCAGGGACTGCTCCCGGCCTCGTGCTCGAGCGCGGCGACACGGTGGTGGTCGTCCTGCCGGGACCGCCGGCCGAGCTGCAGCGGCTCTGGGGGAAGGCGCGCGAGACTGAGCCGGTGCGGCGCGTGCTCGCCCGCGCCCAGCCGCCGGAGCTGAGGCGGCTGCGTTTCTTCGGCACGAGTGAGTCCGCCGTTGCCAAGGCGCTCGCCGCCGCGGGTGGCGACGGCGACGGGGTGGAGGCCACGATTTGCGCCCGCGACTTCGAGATCCACGTCGACCTGGTCGTCGAGCCGGGAGCGGAGGGGCGCGCCGATGAGCTCACGCGGCGACTCGTGGCGCCGTTGGAGAGTCACCTGTTCAGCCGCGACGAGCGTCCCATCGAAGAGCTCGTGCTCGATCTCTGCCGCTCCCGCGGGCTGACGCTCGGCACCGCGGAATCGTGTACCGGCGGCATGGTGGCGGAGCGGCTCACCTCCGTCCCCGACTCGAGCGACGCCTTTGTCGGCGCCATCGTGGCCTATGCCGACGATGTCAAGGCACGCGAGCTCGGCGTGCCGCCGGAGGTGCTCGAGCGCCACGGCGCAGTCTCCGCAGAGACGGCCGCCGCAATGGCGGGCGGCGCACGGGCGCGGCTCGGCGCCGATCTCGCAGTCGCGGTCACCGGAATCGCCGGTCCCGGCGGTGGGAGTGACGAGAAGCCCGTGGGCCTCGTCTTCCTGCACGCGGAGGGGCCGGAGGGCTCGCGCAGCGCAGACTTTGTCTTCCCCGGTGACCGGAGCTCCGTCCGGCGCCGTGCAACGGTCACGGCCCTCCATCTGCTGCGGCGCCTTCTGCAACAAACCCGCGACGAATCGGCGTGAATCTCCCCGCTAGCGTTGAGGGCCGTGAACGCGCGCGCCTGTTCTGCGGCCTCCGTCTTCCCGATCGGGCGCTCGACACGCTGTCGGACTGGCAGGCCGAGCAGATCCAGAAAGGCCGGCCGGTCGCTCGGGACCACCTGCACGTCACGCTGGCCTTTCTCGGCCACCGGCCGGTGGGGGAGCTCGAGTCGATTCTCGGCGCTCTGCGCGAGGCCGCCGCTGCCGCAGGCACGATCCGGCTCCTGCCGGAGCGCTACCGGGAGGGCAGGAGCGTCGGGATGCTGGTGCTGAGCGATCTCGGAGGCGAAGCGACCCGTCTAGCCGAGGACTTGCAGGGGCGTCTGGAGGGGTTGGGAGTCTACGAGCGCGAGCAGAGGCCCTGGCTGCCCCATCTGACCGTCGTCCGCTTCCGGGAGCGGCCACGGCTGCAACCGCCGCTGCCGGACCTGGGGGAGGTCAGTCCGTCCGATGCCGCTGCCTACCATTCAGTGCTGCGGTCCGATGGAGCGCAGTATGTCGTCGTCGAATCGTTTGCCCTGGGAGGGTGATGTAAGTGGATCGCGAGCAGGCTCTGGACGCCGCCCTCGGGCACATCGAGCGGCAATTCGGCAAAGGCGCAGTGATGAAGATGAACGACCATGCGGCCGTCTCGATCGGCGCGATCTCGACCGGCTCGCTCGCGCTCGACCTCGCGCTCGGAATCGGCGGGCTGCCACGCGGCAGGATCGTCGAGATCTTCGGCCCCGAGTCGTCCGGAAAGACGACGCTCGTCTACCACGTGATCGCAGAGGCGCAGCGCCGCGGCGGCATCTGCGCGTTCATCGACGCCGAGCATTCGATGGATCCGACGTATGCGAAGCACATCGGCGTCAACATCGACGACCTCCTCGTCTCGCAGCCCGACACCGGCGAGCAGGGGCTCGAGATCGCCGAGCTGCTGATCAGGTCGGGTGCACTCGACGTCGTGGCGGTCGATTCGGTCGCCGCGCTGACGCCGAAGGCGGAGATCGAAGGCGAGATGGGCGACACGCACGTCGGCCTGCAGGCGCGACTGATGTCACAGGCGCTGCGCAAGCTCGCCGGCACGCTGAACCGCACGGACACGATCTGCCTGTTCACGAACCAGCTGCGCGAGAAGATCGGCGTGATGTTCGGCAACCCGGAGACGACCCCTGGAGGCCGCGCGTTGAAGTTCTACTCCTCGGTGCGCCTGGACATCCGCCGCATCGAGACGTTGAAGGAAGGCGTCGAGGCGATCGGCAACCGCGTGCGCGTGAAGGTGGTGAAGAACAAGGTCGCGCCGCCGTTCAAGCAGGCCGAGTTCGACATCATCTACGGCTCGGGCATCTCGTGGGAGGGGACGGTGCTCGACGCAGGGCTCGAGCGCAAGGTCGTGACGAAGTCGGGGTCGTACTTCAGCTTCGGCGACGAGCGGCTCGGCCAGGGACGCCAGAACGCAACCGCGTTCCTGCGTGAGCATCCGGACGTCTGCCAGGGAATCCTCGCCCGCATCCAGGCCGACCTCGGTCCCGAGCAGGTCGCATCGGCGCGACTGCTCCCGATAGCTGTTGACGCTGCCGAGCAGAACGGCCAGGTCAAGGGAGACCAGAAAGCCCGGATCGAGAAGGCTGCCTCGAAGTAGTGCCGACGGTTACGCGGCTCGCGGAAAAGCGGGGAGGTCGCGTGGCC
>CATPAS010000087.1 GCA_955652075.1 uncultured Gaiellaceae bacterium
GGCCTCAGTTGTCCTCGTAGACCTCCTCGACGAAGCGCGAGAGCTCCTGCGCTGCACCTCGCACCGAGCGGATCGCCTTGTCGTAGTCCATCCGCGCCGGCCCGAGCAGGCCTACTGCGCCAAGCGCGCGGTTGGTGAGCCCGTAGGTCGCGCCCACGAGTGCTGCGTCCTGGAAGGCAGGGTGATCGAGGTCTCCGCCCATCCGGACGAACGCCCGTCGGGGGTCGAGCGCCTCGCCGAGGATCTCGAGCAGCGCCGCACGGCGCTCCAGCGTCACCAGCACATGCCTGTAGATGCCGAGATCGTCCTCGGGCGCCGAGTCGAGCAGGCCTGCCGCGCCACCGACGTACAGACGCTGCTCGGCCTGGAGCAGATCCGTGAAAGCAGGCCTCAGGGCGGTCAGGAAGTTGCGTTCGGCCACCGAGAGGCTCGAGTCCTCCAACTCGCGCCGGAGCTTGCTGGTCCCGAGCTGAAGCCCGGCCACCCGTTCGTTCAGGTACTCGCCCGCCCACTTGGCGAGGCCCGGATCGACTGCGTGGTCGAAGGTCACCACCCGTTTGGCGACGCCGCCGGTCGAGGTGATGACGACCGCCATGACGGTGCGCGGATTGAGGAGCAAGACCTCGACGTGCCGCACCGTCGTGGTCTCCAGCGGCGGCGCGGACACGACCGCAAGCTGACTAGTTACGCGCGAGAGCATCTCGGTGGTCGCCTCGAGGGCCGAGTCGATCTCGCGGCGCAGTTCGGAGAGGTCGAGCGGGAACGAGCCCGGGCGGGGATCCTGCCGGGCCAGCAGCTCGTCCGCGTAGAGTCGATAGCCCTGCTCGGTCGGGACCCGGCCGGCCGATGTATGCGGATGCGTGAGCAGGCCTCGTCCCTCCAGCTCCGAGAGCTCATTGCGCACTGTCGACGCCGAGACGTTCAGATCGGCGCGCTCGACCAGGTGCCGCGAACCGACGGGTTGGCCGCTGGCGACGTACTCCTCGATCACGAGCGCCAGCAGCTCGCGCTGTCGAGCCGTGAGGGTTGCCGCAGGGTCAGACGCCATTTGCAGGAATTTTAGCGGGGCCCCTACGCGAGCAGGTCCGCCGTGACCCCGCCGCCGAGGAACCGGCCGCGAGGCGTGAGCGCAAGGGTCTGTCGATCGGCATCTCTGAGCACGAGCCCGAGGCGCTCGAGACGCGAGACGGCACGTTGGTCGACAACCTCGGCGAGCTCGCCCAGCAACAGAGGCTCATCGAGCCGCAGGCCGAGCATCACACGCTCACGGTGGCGCACCTCGCGCGTGAGCGGCTCGAGCTCACGCACAGGCGCCGTTTCACGCTCCAGCGCCTGCATGTACGCGGCCAGGCGAGGCGTGTTTCGCCACCGGCGTCCGGCAATCGTCGAGACCGCGCCAACTCCCAGCCCCAGGTAGTCCCGCCCGAGCCAGTAGGCGAGGTTGTGCCTGGAGCGGAGATCCCGCCGCCCTGAGGGCTCGGAGGTGCGGCAGAAGTTCGCGGTTTCGTACCAGCGATACCCGGCTGCAGTCAGCCGCTCGACCACCAGCTCGAAGTAGGACTCCATCGCCTCAGCCTGACGCTCGAGCTCGTCACCGTGCGCGTGGGTGAAACGCGTCCCCGGCTTCGCCTCGAGCTCGTAACAGGACAGGTGCTCGGGCCCAAGCTCGAGCGCGTCGGCAAGGTCGGCATCGAGATCGGAGGCGGCCTGGCCCGGAATACCGTAGATGAGGTCGAAGGAGATGTTGTCAAATCCGGCATCACGAAAATGGTAGAAGGCACGCCGGACGGTGTCCGGTTGGACAACACGGTCGAGCACCCCGAGCAGATGCGGCCGGAAGCTCTGCACGCCAAGGGAGATTCGATTCACGCCCTGAGCGCGCAGCATGCGCGCGAGCTCCTGCGTCACGGTCTCGGGGTTCGCCTCAACGGTCACCTCGTCCGCGGCCGGCAGAGATGACAGCAGGCGTTGCAGCGCACGAGGCTGCGTGAAGGTCGGCGTGCCGCCGCCGAGAAAGACCGTCTCGAGCCTCGGTGCGAGAACGCTGCGCTCGAGCTCGAGCTCGGCGAGCAGCGCGTCGACGTAGCCGGCGTGCTGTGCACGCCGCCCGACTGCCGTCACGAAGTCGCAGTAGCCGCAGCGGTGCGCGCAGAACGGAAGATGTATGTAGAGATGCCGGGCGCCGGGAGTCACGACTTCTTTTCCTGATCGAGATTGAGCACCGCGAGAAACGCCTCCTGTGGCACCTCGACCATTCCGACCTGCTTCATGCGCTTCTTCCCCGCTTTCTGGCGCTCCAGTAGCTTGCGCTTGCGCGTGATGTCGCCGCCGTAACACTTGGCGAGCACGTCCTTGCGCCTGGCCTTCACGGTCTCACGCGCAATCACGCGGGCGCCGATCGCCGCCTGAATCGCGACGTCGAAGTGCTGGCGCGGGATCTCCTCGCGCAACCGTTCGACGAGCGCGCGGCCGCGGTCGTACGCCGAGTCTCGGTGGATAACCAGCGAGAGCGCATCGACGGGCTCGCCCCCGACGAGCACGTCCACGCGCACGAGCTTGCCGGGACGGAAGCCGATCACGTCGTAGTCGAAGCTCGCGTAACCGCGGGTGCGCGACTTTAGCTGGTCATAGTAGTCGAGCACGATCTCTGCAAGCGGAAGCTCGTAGGTCAGGTGGACGCGCTGCTCGGAGAGGTACTCCATGTGATCGAAGTTCCCCCGCCGGTCGTTGTTCAGCTCCATGACCGCGCCCACGTACTCCTTGGGCACGATGATCGAGGCCTTGATGTACGGCTCCTCCACCTCTTCGACTTCGTTCGGCATGTCGGACGGCGTGTGCACCTCTTTCCACTCCCCGTTCGGGGGCTTCACGCGATAGGCGACGTTCGGCGCCGTGACGATCAGGTCGAGGTCGAACTCGCGCTCCAGCCGCTCGCGGACGATCTCCATGTGCAGCAGCCCGAGAAAGCCGCAGCGAAAGCCGAAGCCGAGCGCCTGGGACGTCTCGGGCTCGTAGAACAGCGCCGCGTCGTTCAGCTTCAGCCTCTCGAGCGCGTCGCGCAATTCCGGGTAAGAGTCCGAGTCCGTCGGGAACAGGCCGGAGAAGACCATGGGCTTGGGGACCTTGTAGCCGGGGAGGGCTTCGACGGCGGGGCGGAGGGCGTCGGTGACGGTGTCGCCGATGTGGACGTCGGCCAGGTCCTTGATCTGGGCCATGAAGTAGCCTACCTGCCCGGCGGCCAACTCGGGGCAAACGGTCGGCGTCGGGCGGA
>CATPAS010000088.1 GCA_955652075.1 uncultured Gaiellaceae bacterium
AGGTCGAGAGTGACGCAGCCGGGATCGAGTTGCGCGTAGCCGCCGTTGTACGGCGCGGAGCCGGCGGCTGCGAGCACGCGGCCCCAGTTCGCATCGCGGCCGAAAAGTGCCGTCTTCACGAGCGGCGAGGTCGCGATCCGACGTGCGATCGCCTTCGCCTCGTGATCGCTTGCAGCGCCGCTGACGCTGATCTCCGCCGTGAAGGTCGCGCCTTCGCCGTCCGCGACGATCTGGCCTGCGAGGTCGGCGCAGACGGCCCGCAGGCATTCGTCGAACGCGGCAGCGCTCGCTGCGGAGCGCGTCGTGCCGCCTGCGCCGTTCGCGAGGAGGACGACGGTGTCGTTCGTAGAGCATTCGCCGTCGACGGAGATCGCGTTGAAGCTCTCGTCCACCGCAGCGCGCAGAAACTCCTGTGCCTCGCCCGGCTCGAGCGGATAGTCGGTCGTGACGACGGCGAGCATCGTCGCCAGATCGGGATGGATCATCCCGGAGCCCTTCGCCATCCCGCCCACGGCGAAGCCCGGCCCGTTCGCGACTGCCTGCTTCGCGTGCGTGTCGGTCGTCAGGATCGCTTCGGCGGCGTCCTCGCCGCCGGTTTCCGAGAGGGAGGAGGCTGCGGTTCGCAGCGCAGGCAGAACCTTGTCCAGCGCGAGCCGCTTGCCGATCACGCCGGTTGAGAGCACCACGATCTCCTCGACCGCGAGGCCGAGCAGCCGTGCCGCTTCGGCCGCGGTGGCGCGTGCATCGAGCTCACCACGGAGGCCCGTCGCAGCGTTCGCGACGCCGGAGTTGATGACGACGGCCTGCGGCTCGGCCAGCTCGAGATGTTCCTTTGAGATGACGACCGGCGCCGCCTGCATGCGGTTCGCTGTGAACATCGCCGCACCGGTCGCCGGAATCAGGGAGCGCACGATCGCGAGGTCCGGCGCGCTGCGGCGCAGGCCGGAGTGGACGCCGCACGCGACGAAGCCTTGGGCGGCAGTCACGCTCACACCAGAACTCCGGTCAGCCGCAGGCCCATGGTCTCGTCGAGGCCGAGCGCGAGGTTCGCATTCTGCACGGCCTGGCCGGCGGCCCCCTTGCCGAGGTTGTCGAGTGCGCAGACGACGATCGTCGTGCGGGTCGAGCGGTCCTCGAAGAGCGCAACCTCTGCGGTGTCCGTGCCCTGCACGCGGCCGAGCTCCGGTGCGACGCCCTCGGGAAGGACGCGGACGACGTCGCTCTCGGCATATGCATCTTCCAACCGCTCTCGCGACCCGCCGTCGACGGCCCGTGCGTAGCAGGTCGCGAGCAGGCCGCGCCTGATCGGCAGCAGGTGCGGGACGAAGCAGATCGGAAAGCCGAGCGCCTGTTCCACCTCGGGTGCATGCTGGTGCGAGCCGATTCGGTAGGGCGAGAGGTTCTCGAGCACGAAGCCTGCGTGCGAGCTTGCCTTCAGCGCGCGGCCGGCGCCGGACACGCCGGACTTCGCGTCGACCACGATTCCCTCCGGTTCGATCGCTTCCGCGAGCGGCGCGAGGGCGAGCAACGCCGCGGTGGCGTAGCAGCCGGGATTCGCGATCAGCCGGCCGGTCGGCGGATAGAGCTCGGGCAGTGCGTAACTCCAGTCCGGCAGCACGGCCGGGAAGGGATGCGCGAAGCCGTACCAGTCGTCGTAGAGAGCTGGGTCACGGAGCCGGTGCGCACCCGAGAGGTCGACGACAACCGCTTCCGCCGGTGGCTCGAATGCGGCCGCTTCGTCATGGTCGAGGCAGAGGAAGAGAACGTCGGCTCCGCTTGCCAGCGCCTCCGCGTTCGAGACGAACGGCGGTAGCGAGCCGTTGAGGCGGAGATCGAGCGCCGAGGGCGGCTCCCCGGCGAGAGAGTCCGATCCGAGCGCGACGACCTCGAGCTCGGGGTGCGCGAGGACACGGTCGAGCGTCTCCTGCCCCGCATAGCCGGAGCAACCTATGAGGGCAGTCGCCACCATCTGTGCGTATTATGCGCACTAGGCGACTATCATGCAAACATGAGATCAGCGCACCTAGTCCTCGAGAACGGCACCGTCTTTGCCGGCTCCGCCGTCGGCGCCCAGGGCGTCGCCGCCGGAGAGGCGTGCTTCACGACCGCGATGGCGGGCTACGAGGAGGCGGCGAGCGATCCCAGCTACATGGCGCAGGTGCTCGCCTTCAGCTACCCGCTCGTCGGCAACTACGGCGTCGACGCCGGCCGGCTCGAGTCGGACGGCGTGTGCGCTGAGGCGATCGTGATGCGCAGGGCACGACCTGCATGGGCGCACTGGCTGGCTGTGCAGGGAGTGGTCGCGCTCGAGGACGTCGACACGCGCGCACTCGTCCGGACGATTCGCGACGGGGGCGTGTTTCGCTGCGCACTCGGTGAGGCGCCGGTGGAAGAGCTCTACGCTCGCGCGCTGGCCGAGCCGCCGATCGACGGTCGGCCGCTCGGCAGACCGGTCGGGACGCAACAGCCGTATCGGCTCGGTGCGGGCCCGCGCATCACGATCCTCGATCTCGGCACGAAGCGCTCGATCCCCGCGAGGCTAGCGGCCTGCGGGCTCGAGGTCGTAGTCGTCCCGGGCGACTGGGACGCGGACGCGATCCTCGAGACCGGTCCGCGCGCCGTCCTGGTCAGCAATGGTCCCGGCGACCCGGCGGTGCTGGAGGGGCCGATCGAGACGGTCCGCGACCTGCTCGGTCACGTGCCGCTGTTCGGCATTTGTCTCGGCCACCAGATCCTGGCGCTAGCGCTAGGACTGGAGACGTTCAAGCTTCCGTTCGGACACCGCGGCGCAAACCATCCGGTCCGCGACCTGCGCAGCGGACGGGTGCTCGTGACCGTCCAGAACCACGGCTTCGCGGTCGCGGACAACGGCGAGGTCCAGGTCACGTTTGTCTCCCTCAACGACGGAACGGTGGAAGGATTCGTCGGCGACGGCTTCGCCACCGTGCAGTTTCACCCCGAGGCCGCTCCCGGACCGCTCGACGCGCTTCCCTTCTTCGAACTGATTGCAGGCACGTGCCGAAGCGCGCGGACCTTCGCTCTATCCTGATCCTCGGGTCCGGTCCGATCCGGATCGGCCAGGGATGCGAGTTCGAC
>CATPAS010000089.1 GCA_955652075.1 uncultured Gaiellaceae bacterium
CTCTGAATTCTAGCAAAACGAGCGGTCGTTCTCGCCGCGAGAAAGGCTTGCCGCAGCGGCTTTTGCGACCACTTTGCGGAGCTCCTCGTCACGAATCCCTTGCGTGAGTGACTCGGCTTTCGCAACGTGTTCCGGGGTCGGCTCCGGAGGCGGCTTGCGGACCTCCTCCAGGGGCTCGTGAGCGGGCTCCGGCAACGGTCCCGGCGCGAACGACATTCTGCGCGGGGCGGCCTTGCCGAGACGCGTTCGGATCTCGTCCGCGCGCGTCGTCAGCTCGAAGGCCCAGATCGAATCCTGCGTGTGGACGTGCAGCGTTCCGTCTCGTGCGAGACGAGCCGGCCACGCGTTGCGGGCGATCTCGGGCCCGACTGCCGAGCGCCATGCCTCGACGACGGGCGCCATCCCCGAGGCCGGCCCAAACCGGCGGAGCTCGCGTGCCACGTCACCTCCGACGTGATCCATCAAGCTGCCCTCACGGCGCCCGGAGAGACCTCCAGGAGCTGTGCCGGGTCGAGGGGAAGGGAAGAGGCCTGGGTCGCGGTGATCAGGGTCTGACCCGTTCCGAGCACCCGCTCGGCGAGTATGCGCCGGCGGTTCGGGTCGAGCTCCGACAGGACGTCGTCGAGCAGCAAGAGCGGCGCGAAGCCACGGCGCTCGGCGATCAGCTCCGCCTCCGCGAGCAACAGCGCGAGCACGGTCAGGCGCTGCTCGCCCTGCGACCCGAAGCTCCGCAGGTCGCGAGTGCCGCTCGTGAGGAGCACGTCGTCCAGGTGGGGGCCGAGGCCGGTTGCGCCGCGCTCGAGATCACGCTCGAGACGAGCATCGAGCAGCTCGACCGTCGGAGGTTCTCCCTCGTACGTCATGCGTGCGGTTGGAAGGCCGAGCTCATCAGCGCGTTCGGCGAAGCCCGGCGCAAGCCAGGCCACGACTTCGGTCCGCGACTCGACGAGCCTGCGGCCGAGTGTCGCCACCTGCTCCGTCCAGGGCGCGATCGCTTCGCGTGACGAGTAGCGGGCGGAGGCACGGCGGAGCGCTGCGTTGCGTTGTGCGACCGCAGCGGCATACTCCACCGAGAGCGGCGCGCGTGCCGGCGCGAGTCTGCCGAGCACGCGGTCGAAGTAGGCGCGGCGAACGACAGGTCCGCCCTTCACGACTGCGAGCCGGTCCGGCGTGAACACCAGCGTCGCGACCTCGAGGCGCAACTGCTCCGCGGCGCGCAGAGGAGCGCCGTTCAGCTTGGCCCTCTTCCCCTCCGCAGGCTGGAGCGTCACCTCCACCTCGACCTTCGTCTCGCCGCGCATGCCGCGTAGCGCGATCCGCCCCGCTTGCTCGCCGAACCGAACAAGCTGTGCGTCGGCGCGCGTGCGGGGCGAGAAACCCTGCGTGCCCACGTGCAAGGACTCGAGCAGGTTCGTCTTCCCTGCGCCATTCGCCCCGACAACGAGCACGAGGCCGGGCTCGAGGCCGAGGTCGAGCCGGGCGTACGACCTGATGTTTCGCAGAGAGACCGTTTGGACGATCACTAAGGCGTCGCGTTGCGACGCCGGGTCAGCCGGGCAACCGGATGGGCATGATCAGGTACGTCGGATCGTCAACGCCGCCCTCGATGACCGCGGGGCGGAGCGGCGAGATCAAGCGCAGCCGGATCTCGTCTTCGGCCATCGTCTCGATGCCTTCGCGGAGAAACTCGGCGTTGAAGCCGATCTCGAGGGGATCGCCCGAGAATTGCACGGGGAGCGACTCTTTGGCCTCCCCGACGTCCTGCGTGCGCGCGAACACCGTCAGCTCTCCTGGGGCAAAGCGGAGCTGGATCGGCGACGTGCGCTGCACCATCACCCCGACCCGGCGAACAACGTCGAGCAGCTCGTTGCGCGGCAAGGTCACGTCGTGCTCGAACGCCTCCGGGAGGAGCTGCTTGTAGTTCGGAAACTGCCCGTCGATGCGACGGGTCGTCAGCCAGACGTCGTCTGCGGCGAAGACCACCTGGTTCTCGTGCACGCCGAGCTCGACGCTCTCGCCGGCCTGTGCGATGCGTGCCAGCTCGCCGAGCGCGCGCGCAGGGATGATCGCCTCGAGCTCGGGCACCTCTCCGCTCAGCTCGGTCTCTTTCACCGACAGCCGGTAGGAGTCGGTCGCGGCCATCACGAGTTTGCCCGCCTCGAAGCGCACGAGGATTCCGGTTAGAACCGGGCGCGACTCGTCACGCGATGCGGAGCGCGCAACCCGCGAGACGGTATCGAGCAGCGATTCGCGATCGACCGTGAACGTTCCGACCGCGTCCAGGTCAGGCAGCCGCGGAAAGTCGTCCGCCGCGTATGTGTGGAGCGTCGAGGTGGAAGGGCCGCTCGTCACGTGGACGACGCTCTCCGCTGCCCGATACTCGATCGTCACCTCGCTGTCCGGCAAGAGCCGCACGAGCTCGACGAGTAGGCGTCCGGGGACGACGACCGAGCCGTCTCCCTCGATCTGTGCGTCGAGGGACGAGCGCAGCGACAACTCCATGTCGGTCGCCGCGAGATGCAGCCGGCCGCCTTCCGCACGTAGCAGCACCCCGGAAAGAATTTGAACGCTCGCCCGGGTCGAGACCGCCCTGGCAACGATGCCGAGCTTCTGCGCGAGCTCCTCGCGCTGAGTAACGACTTTCATCCCCGTCCTTACTATGGTGTTGGTTTCAATCATTTAAAACCTCTTGTAGTAATAGAGGGTGTTAGGACCGGGGAGACGGGTCTCCCTGCGCCTGGTTGAGCCATTCTTGCAGGGGACGCAGATGGTGGACAGAGTGGGCTTCTCAACAGACACGGACCGTCACCGGACCTGTTTCACACGTGCGGTCAATTCCTGCACAAGGTTGTAGACAGATCTGTCCTCACGGATCAGACGGGCGATCTTGGAGGTCGCGTGAATGACGGTCGTGTGGTCGCGCCCACCGAATTCCTTGCCGATCTTCGGAAGTGAGGAGTCGGTGAGCTCGCGCGAGAGGTACATCGCGACCTGTCGCGGGTAGACGATGTTTTGGGAGCGCTTCTCACCGCAAAGCTCGTCCATCGTCAGCTGGAAGCGCTCGGAGACGAGCTCCTGGATTCGCTGGATCGACACCTCGGCCGCCTCACCCTGGGGGAAGACATCCTTGAGCACGTCCTCGGCGAGCTCTACGGAGAGGGAGCGGCCGGTCAGGGACGAGAACGCGACCACCCGGGTGAGCGCCCCCTCGAGCTCCCTGATGTTGGTCGAGATCCGTGAGGCGATGAAGGACAGCACCTGTGGATCGGGCACGTGGATCCCGTCGGTCTTGACCTTCTTGCGGAGAATCGCGATTCGCGTCTCGAGATCGGGCGGCTGGATGTCGGTGATCAGCCCCCACTCGAAGCGGGAGCGCAGCCGCTCCTCCAGCGTGGCGATGTCACGCGGCGGTCGGTCCGAGGACATGACGATCTGGGAGCCCGCTTCGTAGAGGGAGTTGAACGTGTGGAAGAACTCCTCCTGGATCCGCTCCTTGTGCTCGAAGAACTGCACGTCGTCGACGAGCAAGAGGTCGTATGTGCGGTAGCGCTGCTTGAACCCCTCGATTCGCTTGTCGCGAAGCGAGTTGATGAAGTCGTTCATGAAGGTCTCGCTGGTGACGTAGCGGACCGAGAGGTCGCCCGAGTGCTCCGCGACGTACTGCGCGATCGCCTGCATGAGGTGTGTCTTGCCGAGCCCGGTCCCGCCGTAGATGAAGAGCGGGTTGTACGCCTGCGCCGGCGCCTCCGCGACGGCCAGGGCCGCCGCGTGCGCAAAGCGGTTCGACGAGCCGATCACGAAGAGGTCGAACGTGTACTTGGGGTTCATCCCGGAGTCCACGGCGCCGCTTCCGGAGCGGCCCTTCGGCGCCTCGGCAGGGGCAGGGGTGTCCGCCGGGATGCGCTCCGTGACGGAGAGTGCAACACGGCGCTCTTGACCGGTGACGTCGCGGACGGCCGCGCCGATCAGACCGAGGAAATGCCCCTCGATCCACTCGCGCGTGAAGTCGTTCGGTACGCCGAGCACGAAGGCGTCGTCAGAGAGCTCCGCTCCCTCCGCCTCCGCGAACCACGTGCGATACGTGGTCTCGTTGAGGGCCCCCTTGAGCCGACCGGCGACCTCGTTCCACAGGCTCTCCGCAGTCAGCTCAATTGGGCGATCCACGCCGCGGTACCACTCCTCTCCGGCTCGGGAAGCGGCGAGCATAGCAGCGTCCTTCAGCGCCTACAATGGGTGGAAACTGGGGATGAAATTAGCGTGATTTGCAGGGTCTTTGCGGACTCCACACGACTCTCCACACCTGTGGACGGAGTCTTACAGTTGGTCACATTTGGAGGCACTTCGCACACTCTTCGCTGTGGATAACGCTGTGTATCAACGCTCCGCTAGACTGGCCCGCCACGGCTCCTCTTTGGGGCACTTTCCTCCCTCTTCGACCTCGTGAAACGGACCTACCAGCCCAACGTGCGCAGGCGGAAGCGCAAGCACGGTTTTCGTGCTCGCATGGCGACGCGTGCGGGTCGCGCGATTCTGAAGCGCCGCCGCGCAAAGGGCCGGAAGCGTCTCTCCGCGTAGAAACAAGTACCGCTGTGCAACGCCGGAACCGCCTGTCTCGCTCGCGAGACTTCGACGCTGTCTACCGACAGGGGCGCTCGACCTCGACGAGGTTCCTCGTCCTCTACTGGTTCGAGCGTGAGGAGGACCCCGGCGAGGCGAGGCTCGGTCTCGCGGTCCCGCGGGCGGCCGGGAACGCCGTTGCGCGCAACCGGATCAAGCGGCAGCTGCGCGAGGTGTGGCGCGAGCGCCTGGAACGGGTTCCCGCGGGCCGCGACTACGTCCTGATCGCCAAGCCCGGGCTTCCCGAGGCGGTGGTGGCGAACGGCTTCGAGTGGCTCGCCGAGCGGGTCGACGAAGTGCTGACGAAGGCCGCGGCGTGAGGTACGTAGGTGTCGCCGCGGTGTGGGCCTACCGCTTCACCCTCGCGCCCTTCCTGGGCGTCGGCCAGTGCAAATACCACCCGTCCTGCTCCCAGTACGCGATCGACGCGTACAAGGAGTTCGGCTTCTTCAAGGGGACGGTGCTCGCGGTGTGGCGCCTGCTCCGCTGTAATCCCTGGAGCCGCGGCGGGGTCGACTACGCCCGCGACCAGAAGGTCTTCAAGTGATCGTCGCGAGCATCCTCACACCGCTCGAGCACCTGCTTCGGCACGTCCTCGACGCGCTCCATTCGCTCGGCCTGCGCTGGGCATGGTCGATCGTCGGGCTCACGATCATCGTCCGGATGCTGCTCGTGCCGCTGACCGTGAAGCAGATCCACTCGATGCAGAACATGCAGGCGCACGCGCCGCAGATGAAGGAGATCCAGCGCAAGTACAAGGGCGACCGGACGAAGCTCAACGAAGAGCTGATGAAGTTCTACAAGGAGAACAACATCAATCCGGCCGCGTCGTGCCTGCCGTTGGTGGCACAGCTGC
>CATPAS010000090.1 GCA_955652075.1 uncultured Gaiellaceae bacterium
CTGCTGCACGACCCGACCGGCTCTTTGCAGCCACATCGCGCGCGCGAACTCGTCACCGGCCTGCGAGAGGCGACCGGTCTTCCGGTCGGCATCTACTGCCAGGGCTCAGGCGGCAACGCGCTGGCGGCCGCGCTCGAGGCCGCGCGCGCTGGAGCCGACCTGATCGCGTCCGCCGTCTATCCCATCGCGCTCACGTTGCACCGTGTGTCGGGCGAGGCGCTTGCGGAGGCGCTCGCGGGACTCGGGCTCGACTGCGAGATCGACGTCTCGGCTCTCTGGGAGGCATCGGACGTGGTCGACGAGTTCATCGGCGACGAACCGGTGACGCCGCTTGCCCCCCGCATCGCTGTGCGCGCTGCGCAACACGACCTGCCGGCGAGCCTCGTCACTGCGCTCGACACCAACCTGCGGGCACAGTCGGCGGGAGCGAGGCTCGACGAGACGATCGCCGAGCTCGTGCGGATCCGCGCCGAGGTCGGCTGGCCGCCCCTGGCTTCGCCGATCGGACAGGTGCTCGGCTCCCAGGCGTTGCTCAACGTGCTCTCTGCGAGCCGCTATTCGGTTGTCGTGGACGAGCTCCGGTCGCTCGTCGAAGGTCATCTCGGCACGACGCCGGCCCCCATCGAGAAGTCGATCGAGCGCATCGTTTTGCTCACTTCCGATCCGGACTCCGCGGAAGAACCAACCGCGCCGCCGCTGCAGGAGGTGCGGGCGCAGGCCGAGGGCCTCGCCTCCAGCGAAGAGGAGCTGCTGCTGCTCGGCCTCTTCGGCGACAACGCCGAACCGTTGCTCCGCACGATCCGCGGACGCTCGTCGGGCGACGAGTCGCTCGCCGCCGGCGGCGTTGATCAGGCCCGCGCGGAAAGGATCCGCGAGCTCGTCCGCATCGTCCAGGAAACAGGGATCGGCGAGGTCACGATCGAAGAAGCGGGCATGCGGGTCTCTGTGCGGCGGACCGAGGACCGCGAGCCGGCGGGGACACAGAACGAGTCTCCCCTCGCCGCGATGGAGGACGAGGACCTTGCCCCGGTCAGTCCGTCGAACGGGATCGTGCGCGTCGAGGCGCCCATGGTCGGGACGTTCTACCGCGCGCCACAGCCGGGCTCGCCGCCGTTCGTCGAGGAGGGACAACCGGTCGGCGCGGGGCAGACGCTCTGCATTCTCGAGGCGATGAAGCTGATGAACGAGGTGAAGGCTGACGTCGAGGGCATTGTCCGCGCAATCCATGTCGAGAACGCTGCCCCCGTGGAATTCGGTCAGCTGCTGTTCGAGCTGGAGCCGCTGGTTGGGCGTCCCCTGGACGCCCTCTAACGATGTTCTCGCGCGTGCTCGTGGCGAACCGTGGGGAGATCGCGGTGCGCGTCATCCGCGCGCTGCACGAGCTCGGCGTGGAAGCGGTTGGCGTGTACTCCACGGCTGACGCGGGCACGCTGCACACGCGGCTCGCGGACCGTGCCGTGTGCATCGGCCCGCCGAGCGCAGCCGAGAGCTATCTGAACATCCCTTCGGTCATCGCCGCCGGCGAGACCACCGGCTGCGACGCGGTGCATCCCGGCTACGGCTTCCTGGCGGAGAATCCGGATTTCGTCAAGGCGTGCGAGGAGAACGACCTGGTGTTCGTCGGCCCGGACGCCGACGTGATGGCGCGTATGGGCGACAAGGTCGAGGCGAAGCGCGAGCTTGCAGACGCGGGGCTCCCACTGGCTCCCGGAACGGAGGCGGTCAGGGTAGGCGCAGCCCGCGCCGCAGCTGCCGAGATCGGATTCCCCGTGCTGCTCAAGGCGTCGGCGGGCGGAGGCGGCAAGGGAATGCGGTTGGTCGAGCGAGCCGAGGACCTCGACGATGCCTTCGCGGGAGCGAGCACGGAGGCGCTGGCCGCTTTCGGTGACGGAACGCTCTACCTGGAGAAACTGATCGCTCCGGCACGCCATGTCGAAATCCAGGTGCTCTGTGACGCCGACGGCGGCGTGCTCAGCCTCGGCGAGCGGGAATGCTCGATCCAGCGCAGGCACCAGAAGCTGATCGAAGAGTCGCCGTCGCCGGCACTCGACGACTCGACGCGAGAGGCGATGGAGTCGGCTGTTGCACGCGCGTGCCATGCGATCTCCTACCTCAACGCGGGCACGTTCGAATTCCTGCTCGCGCCTGACGGCTCGTACTACTTCATCGAGTTGAACGCCCGCCTCCAGGTCGAGCATCCCGTGAGCGAGTTGGTGACCGGGATCGACCTCGTGCGCGAACAGCTGAAGATCGCTGCGGGCGAGCAGTTGCGCGAGACCGGACGAGCGGCTCGACGCGGCCATGCAATCGAGGTCCGACTCAACGCCGAGGATCCGGCTCGCGGCTTCAGGCCCGCGCCGGGGGTGATCGAACGCTTTCGCCCTCCGCTCGGCCCGGGCATTCGGCTTGACACCCATGTCGAGGAGGGATCGGTGATCCCGCCCTACTACGACTCGCTGATCGGCAAGCTGATCGTGTGGGACACGGACCGCGACTCGACGATCGCGCGTTCTCTGCGTGCGCTCGGCGAGCTCGAGTTGCGCGGCGTGCCGACGACGCGCGAAGCTGCGCTGGAGATCCTCGCCAGCGATGCGTTCCGAAGCGGCCAATATTCCACGAGCTTTATCGAGGACACGCAGTTGTCGGCGGTGGGCGCTGCATGAGCCTGGTGCTCCCGGAGCCGGCAGGCACGATCACGGTGACCCCGCCCGCACTGGCCGGCCTCGTCATTCGTGCCGCGGAAGAAGCTGACGGCGTGCAGGTCCGTCGCGGGCGGCGCCGCCTCGACATCGAGGTCGCGCTCGGTGAGGCGCACGTGCGCCTGGAGTTGACGGCTCGTTACGGGCTCGTGCTCCCGGATGTGGCGCGAGAGGTGCAGGAACGCGTGGCCGACGCGCTTGTCACCATGTGCGCCGTCCGCATCGGGAGTGTCGACGTGTCCGTGGAGGAGGTCGAATGAGCGGACGCCGCGCCTCCCGCCGGACGGCGCTCTTCCTCTTGTACCAGTGGGATGTCACGGGTCAGCCGCTCGCTTCGCTCTACGAGGGCGAGGTCGATCCGTTCGCCCGCGAGACGGCCGAGGCCGTCGCGGCCGAGGCTGCGGACTACGACCGGCGGATCACGGAGGCGTCAGAGGGCTGGACGGCCGACCGGCTCGGCGCGATCGAGCGCAACATCCTTCGCCTCGCGCTGCACGAGCTGGACGGCGAGGAGGTGCCGGACGAGGTGGCCATCGACGAAGCGGTCAATCTCGCAAAGCGGTACGCGACCGACGATGCTGCTCGGTTGGTGAACGGGATTCTGGGGCGGATCGTGCGGGAGCGAGTGCCATGAGCGTCGCTCGCCTTCGGCTCACTGCCGTGAGGGAAGCCATGTCTCCCTCACGAGCTTCCTTCTTCAGGGATCGCCTCAGCCCCCGCGCCGCTGAGATCGCCGCGCTGGC
>CATPAS010000091.1 GCA_955652075.1 uncultured Gaiellaceae bacterium
ACGAGGACTGCAGCGTCGCGCGCATCCCGCTGTCGATCATCCAGGCGGCCTGCCAGCAGAGCAGCCGCGACGCTTCGATCTTCGTCGCCATGTCGGCGATCAGGAAGTTGATGCCCTGGTTCATCGCGATCGGCATTCCGAATTGCACGCGCTCCTTCGAGTACTCGGCCGCGTATTCGAACGCCGCGCGGGCGACTCCCACTGCGCCGATCGCCGTGCCGGGCCGGGTGAAGTCGAGCGTCTTCATCGCGATCTTGAAGCCTTCGCCCTCCTCGCCGAGCCGGTTCGCCGCCGGAACGCGGACGTCGGTGAACGACAGTGACGACGTGTCCGTCGAACGCTGTCCCATCTTGTCGAGGTGCTTGTCGACTGCGACGCCGTTCAGAGATGCAGGAACGACGAACGCTGTCAGTCCACGATGCCCCTGCGACTTGTCGGTCGAGGCAAAGACGGTGAACCACGCCGCATGGCCGGCGTTGGTGATGAACATCTTCGAGCCGTTGAGGATGTAGTCGTCCCCGTCGCGCACCGCCGTCGTCTGGATGCCCGAAACGTCGGAGCCCGCGTTCGGCTCGGTCAGCGCGAACGACGTCAGCAGCACTTCGTCCACCAGCGGTGGGAGCCACTCGCGCTTCTGCTCCTCGGTGCCGGCGATGATCACCGGACCATGCCCCAGCCCGTTCGCGGCGATTGCCGTGCCGATCCCGGCGCAGCCCCAGCAGAGCTCCTCGCCGATCAAGAGGCCTTCGAACACGCCGAGCTCGAGGCCACCGTAAGCCTCGGGAATGTGGACGTTCATCAGACCGAGCTCGTGCGCCTTCGCGATCACATCCGCGGGATGTGTCGAGTGCTCGTCGTACTCGCGTTCCTTCGGGCGGATCTCGCGCTCGGCGAAGTCGTGCGCGAGGTCGCGCAGCGCCTTCTGCTCGTCCGTGAGCGCGAACGAGACGCCGCTGGCCGTGCGTTCCTCGAGGGTCGGCATCTCGGCTTTAGGGTAGCTTGATTGACTAGTCAGTCAACGCCACACGGACACGCCCAATGCCTCCGTAGACTAGGCCGTCATGGACTTCGAGCTCAGCGACGAGCAACGGCTCCTGCAGGACACGGTTCGCCGGTTCGTGGACGACCGGATCCTGCCCAACGCCGTCGAGAACGACATCAACCATCACCTCGACATCGGGGCGATCGAGGGGATGGCCGAGCTCGGGATCCTCGGGATCGTGATCCCCGAGGAATACGGCGGCGCCGGGCTCGACTTCGTCTCCGAGGCGCTCGCGTGCGAGGAGATCGAGCGTGGCGAGGCCGCGTTCCGGACGTTGATCTCCGTCCACGTCGGGCTCAACTCGCTCGCGCTGCTGAAGTACGCGTCCGAGGAGCAGAAGCAGCGCTGGCTCGTCCCGCAGGCGAGCGGCGAAAAGCTCGCGTGCTTCGGACTGACCGAGCCGGCCGCGGGCTCCGACGTCGCCGCGATGAAGTCGACCGCGCGCCGTGAGGGCGACGTCTACGTCCTCAACGGCTCGAAGAACTGGATCTCGTACGCGAACGTGGCCGACCACGCGCTCGTCTTCGCGAAGACGGATCCCGCGGCGAAGCACAAAGGGATCTCCGCCTTCGTCCTCGAGCGCGGCATGGCGGGCTTCACGACTGCCGACACGGAGCACAAGCTCGGCATCTGGGCGGGCTCGACAGGCGAGCTCTTCTTCCAGAACGTCGAGGTGCCGGCGAGGAACATGATCGGGGACGAGGGCCAGGGCTTCGAGATCGCGATGTACGGCCTCGACCAGGGCCGCTTCACCGTCGCCGCCGGCGCGGTGGGCGTCATTCGCGCCTGCCTCGAGCGCTCGACCGAGTACGCGCGCGAGCGGGAGACCTTCGGTCAGCCGATCGGCAAGTACCAGTTCGTGCAGGACATGATCGCCGAGATGGTGCTCGGCTACGAGACGTCGAAGCTGCTCGTCATGCAGGCTGCGTGGATGAAGGACCAGGGGATGCGCAACACGCGCGAGACGTCGTTGGCGAAGTGGCACGCGACCGAGGCGGCGTTCCGCGCCGCGCATCTCGCGATCCAGGTGCACGGTGCGTACGGCTATTCCGCCGAGTACGGGATCGAGCGGTACTTCCGCAACGCGCGCGCGCCGATCATCTACGAGGGCACGACGCAGATCCACAAGATGATGCAGGCCGAGCACGCACTCGGCTTCCGTGCCCTGAACGGCCGCGGCGGCGACGTCTCGCCGTTGTGCTCGTGGGCGCCGGCGCTCGCGCCGGTGCAGCGCGGCGCTGTGCCGACCGGCGCGTAACTCCTACGCAACCGCTGCGGCCGACCACGGCCAGTCGGCGGCCTGTTCGCAGAGCCCGGCTCGAACTGGGTTCTCGCCGAGGTAGAGGATCGCGGCGAGTAGGTGTTCGTCGCTCTCGATCACGTAGGCGGCGAACCTGTTCTGGAAGACGTGGCCAACGCGGTCATGCCTCCGGTTGAAGCGCTGCGCGTAGAGACCGTTCAGGCGATGCATTCCGGCGGAGAGCTGCTCCCGGTCGATCTCGACGATGAGGTGGTAGTGGTTCGGCATCAAGCAGTACGCGTAAACGTTCCACCCGAACCGACGGATGACCTCGCGCAACTGTGACCTGAGTGCCACGTAGTCGAGTGCGTCCCGAAAGATCAGCGCCCGTGCAACTCCACGTGATGTGACGTGGAAGATGCCGTCGGGCAGCGATCGTCGCGGGATCCGTGGCACGCGACGAGGCTATCCCGGCACGGGCCGCGCCACCAGTCGCCTCTCAAGACAGGTCCAAGGGACAGTCCCTGGAACGTGACGATTCGAGCCGGGTCCAAGGGACTGTCCCTGGTACGTCTCTGCTCGGGACAGGTCCCAGGGACTGTCCCTTGGACCTGTCCGGTCGCCGCTAAGGACCTCTGTAGTCGAACGGCCCGACTGCGGTGTACTTGCCGGGATGCTCGAACGCGACCTCGTCCGACACGCGGAACGTTGTCGAGGAACCGAAGTCGCCCTCCTTGAAGACGATTCCCTCGGGAAGCCTTGCGCCTGGGTGCACCTCTGCGCCGGTTACTGGATTCTTGATCGTCTCGGACACGACCTCGTAGGAATCGCCCGCCTTCACGCGCGAGTTGACCCCGTCGAGTCGAACGTCGTAGGGCACCGGCTTGGGCCCGTGGATGGTCGGCCAGGTCCAGGCCAGCACACCCCAGGGCCCTCCGACGTCACCACCGACGAGCGTCGCGATCGCGTCGCGCTGCGCTTGGTCGGCGCGCTCGTCGACCAGGATCAGCGCCTCGCCGTTGCCTTCGTGGATTGCTCCCGGCCAGTTCACGGCAACGGTGAAGTTCAGATCGTCGAGCGAGGTCTCTCCGAACGCGCCGCGCTCGACATGCCACGTCCAGGTCCCCTCACATTTCCCCTGCGTCGGGAGAGCGTTGAAGTTGCACGGACAGCCGTAGTCGCAGTTACACGCGATGACGACCGTTCCCTTGAGCCTCCAGTCCATCAATCCTCCCTCATGATCCGTACGGCGCCGCGACGACCACGCCGCCAACGCCGCATGATGAAGTCGAACGGCGTCTGGCAACGCCGCAAACAGGCCGCCTTGAGCGGCGTGAGCTGGTATGCCC
>CATPAS010000092.1 GCA_955652075.1 uncultured Gaiellaceae bacterium
CGCCCCTCCGATCAGGGCGGCCCGACGGTCCCTCCAATAGAAGAGTCATCTCTGTCGTGGGCAGGAGCATGTACTTTCGAGAATCGTCTCTCGCGTGCGCGCGCGGAATGCCCTGTTCCCTGTCATCGGGCTCACCCTGATCGGGGGTGCGCCATAACCCTTTCGTGATGTCCGCGCGGGCAACTGTCGACCCGCGATAATGCGGCGCGTGGCCGACGCGACCCGGAGGATCGTCCTCGGCTTCGGGACGGACGACAGCAAGCTGTTTTGACGGACGAACCGGGGGTCGCCGCCGCCGAGCGCCGCAGCTTGCGTCAGCGAGCCTCGAGCTTCGCCCTCGACGTCACGCCGCTTCGCCGCCATCCCGCGTTCAGGCGGCTCTGGTTCGGGCAGGGCATCTCGTTCATCGGCACGGAGATCGCCGAGGTCGCGCTGGCGTACCAGATGTACCAGCTGACCGGCTCGACGCTCGCCGTCGGCCTCATCTCGCTCACGCACCTGGTCCCGTTGGTGACGCTGACCGTGATCGGAGGGGCGATCGCCGACGCGTTCGATCGTCGTCGCGTGATGCTCGTCCAGCAGGTCGGGATGGTCGCCGGCAGCCTCGGGCTCGCGGCGAACGCCGCGCTCACCCATCCGCGCGTCTGGCCGCTGTACGTCTTCCAGTTCGTGATCTCCGCCGCCTTCAGCCTCGGTGTGGGCGCGCAAAGGTCGATGACCCCTCAGCTGGTCGACGAGTCGCACTTCATGGCAGCTTCGGCGCTGAACAGCGTCACGTCCCAGTTCGGTGCGGTCGGTGGGCCGGCGGTCGCCGGTCTTCTGATCAAGTTCGTCGATCTGAAATGGATCTATGTCGGCGATTCCCTCTCTTATGCAGCCGCGATCGTCGCCGTCGCGCTCTTGCCCCGGCTCGTTGCGAGGGAGGACGCCGATCGCCCGAGCTGGAACTCGATCGTCGCCGGCTTTCGGTACGTGCGCAGCCAGCCAGTGATCCTCGGGTTCTTCCTTGTGGACACCAACGCGATGGTCTTCGGAATGCCGAGCGCTCTCTTCCCGGCGATGGCAGCACACCGGTTCGGCGACCCGTCGCTGGTCGGTTACCTGTACATGGCCCCCGCGGCCGGAGCCTTGCTCGTCTCGTTGCTCTCCGGGCCCTTGCGGCAGGTTCGCCGGCAGGGCCTCGGCGTCGTGATCACGGCTTCGCTCTGGGGATTGGCGATTGCGGCATTCGGCTTCGCGCAGCAGTTCTGGCTGGCGCTGCTTCTGCTCGCGCTGGCCGGCCTTGGCGATCAGGTCAGTGCGATCCTGCGGTCGGTCATGCTCTACCGGATCACGCCCAAGGAGGTGCTCGGGCGTGTCTCGGGGATCGAGTTCATGCAGGTTGCCGCTGCGCCGTCGCTCGGGAACCTCGAGGCGGGCGCGCTCGCGTCGGTGACCAGCCTGCGCTTCTCGATCGTGTCGGGCGGCGTCGCGTGTATTGCGGGCTGCCTGCTACTCGCCGCTGCGTTCCCGGCGCTTCTCCGCTACGACGCTCAGGCGAATGCTGAAACGTGACTTCTTCGCCCGAAGCGTCCACGAGGTCGCGCCGGACCTGATCGGCGCGACGCTGCTCGTCGACGGTGTGGGCGGCCGGATCGTGGAGGTGGAGGCGTATGACCAGGAGGATCCGGCCAGTCACGGCCATCGCGGGCGCACGGCGCGGAACGCAGCGATGTTCGGCCCACCCGGACACGCCTACGTCTACCGCTCGTACGGCATTCACTGGTGCCTGAATCTCGTCTGCCGGGAAGAAGGCATTCCTGAGGCCGTGCTGATCCGGGCGCTGAAGCCGACGAGTGGACTGGGCCTGCAACGGAGGCGGCGCGGGGTGGAGCAGGTGCGGGCGCTTTGCTCGGGGCCGGGAAAGCTCTGCCAGGCGCTGGGGATCACGGGTGAGCACGACGGTCTCGCGCTCGACGTTCCTCCCTTCGACCTCGAGGAGCGGGGCGACGTTCCGGAGATCGTCACGGGACCGCGCATCGGCATCACGCGCGCCAAGGACCTGAGGTGGCGCTACGGCGAGGCCGGCTCGCCTTTCCTCAGCCGTGCCCTACGACCAGCCTGACTGTCATGTGGGGCGCGGCCGCGACCCCGGCGGCCGGCATCTGTTTGAGCACCCTCTCCGTGCGGCCGTGTGCGATGCGCTCGATCGTCGCCACCAGCCCTCTCGCGCGTAAGCGACGGAGCGCGTCGCGGAGTGAGAGGCCGATCACCTTCGGCACGACGCCGTTCAGCGGCTTCCCGAGCACGAGCGTCACCGTGTCGTAGGACGACAGGCGTCCCTTGCGCGGGAACTGATCGAGGACGAGATCGACCCGCTGCTTTGCCTGCGCCGGCTTGTAGACCACGCTGGCAGTCAGAGGCTGCGCGCCGAGCGTGATCTTCGCGCGCGCGAGCGACATGCCGACCACCCGGGGCACCTCGACCTCGTTCACCTTGCAGTCGGCCGTGCGGCTCGGTCCGTGTCCGACGAAGTACGAGACCAGCTGGGTCGCACGGCAGTGGCCGTTGTCGAGCCGGAGCAGGCCGTCGCGCCATACCACCCGCTTGGCCGAGGAGTACTGGTACGAGTACGGCGGAAACGATTCGGGCGTCGTCCCCGCGAGGGCCAGCTGGTTGAAGGCGCGCCAGATGTCGGCGGGGAACGTTCCGCCGGCCACGGCCTGGCCGTGGTATTCGGTGAGCATCGGCTTGAGCCGGTTCGGGTACCCCACCCACACCGCCGTCGCGAGCTGCGGCGTGTACCCGACGAACCACGCATCGCCGTAGTTCTCCGTCGTGCCGGTCTTCCCCGCGACGACGCGGTCTGGAAGGGCGGCGCGCTTGCCGGTCCCCGAGCGGACGACTCCCTCGAGGATGCTCGTGAGGAGCGCGTTCTGGTCGTGGTCCAGGATGACGCGGTTCACCGGGCGGTTGTCCTCGACCAGCTTTCCTTCGGCGTTGCTGATGCGCGCGATCGCGCGAGGACGGTTCCCGAACGCAGAGCTGTCC
>CATPAS010000093.1 GCA_955652075.1 uncultured Gaiellaceae bacterium
CGAATCGACTGCCTCCATCAGCTCCAGGATCTTCGGCGTCCACTCGGCGTCGCCCTCGAGCGGCTTCAGCGCCGAGACCTGCACGACCGGGACGTCGTCGCCCGGGAAGTCGTACTTGGAGAGGAGCTCGCGCACTTCCAGCTCGACGAGCTCGAGCAGCTCGGGATCGTCGACCATGTCGGCCTTGTTCAGCGCGACGACGACCCCGAGCTGCTCGAGCTCGTCGAGCTGGAAGTGCGCGAGCTCCTCTCGAAGTACGACTTCCCCGGCGACGACACTCCTGTCGTGCAGGTCTCGGCGCTGAAGGCGCTCGAGGGCGACGGCGAGTGGGTCCCGAAGATCATCGAGCTGATGAATGCGGTCGACTCCTTCATCCCGGAGCCGGAGCGCGATGTCGACAAGCCGTTCCTGATGCCGATCGAGGATGTCTTCACGATCACCGGCCGCGGCACCGTCGTGACCGGCCGCATCGAACAGGGCAAGATCGAGTCGGGCAACGAGGTCGAGATCGTCGGTATTCACGAGAAGGTGGAGAAGACCGTCGTCACGGGCCTCGAGATGTTCCAGAAGACGCTCGACTACGCGCAGGCAGGCGACAACGCAGGCGCGCTGCTCCGCGGCATCAAGCGTGAGGAGATCGAGCGCGGGCAGGTGCTCGCAAAGCCCGGCTCCATCACGCCGCACACGCACTTCAAGGCAGAGGTGTACGTCCTCTCGAAGGACGAGGGCGGCCGCCACACGCCGTTCTTCAACAACTACCGCCCGCAGTTCTATTTCCGCACGACGGACGTGACGGGCGCGATCAAGCTCCCGGAGGGCCAGGAGATGGTCATGCCGGGCGACAACACGAACATGGACGTCGAGCTGATCCAGCCGATCGCCATGGATCAGGGTCTGCGCTTCGCCGTCCGCGAGGGTGGCCGCACCGTCGGCGCAGGCGTCGTCACCGAAGTCATCAAGTAGAAAGGGCGCCGGTTCGTTGGCTCAGAAAATTCGTATCCGTCTGAAGGGCTACGACCATCAGCAGCTCGACAAGTCGGCTCAGTCGATCGTCGAGACTGCGCAGCGAACCGGCGCCACCATCACTGGTCCCGTGCCGCTGCCCACCGAGAAGAACGTCTACTGCGTGATCCGCTCTCCATTCAAGGACAAGGACTCGCGGGAGCACTTCGAGGTGCGCACGCACAAGCGGCTGATCGACATCCACTCGCCGACCCCGAAGACGGTCGACTCGCTGATGCGGCTCGACCTCCCGGCCGGCATAGACATCGAGATCAAGCTCTAGCGCGATGAAGGGGATCGTGGGGAAAAAGCTGGGCATGACGCGGGTCTTCGACCCGGAGACCGGCGTCGTTACGCCGGTGACGGTGATCGAGGCGGCTCCGTGTCCCGTGGTCCAGGTGAAGACCGCGGACGTGGACGGCTACGACGCGGTCCAGATCGCCTACGACGAGGCCGGCGAGCGCAAGGTCACAAAGCCCGAGCTCGGGCACCTGAAGAAGAACAACGTCAGCGGTGCTTACCGGCACCTGCTCGAGCTGCGGGGACAGAGCGAGGCCGTCGTCGGTGAGAACGTCACAGTCGAGGTGTTCGAACCGGGCGAGAAGATCAAGGTGAGCGGGATCGCACACGGGAAAGGCTTCGCGGGGACGATCAAGCGGCACCGCTTTCACCGCGGCCCCACCTCGCACGGCTCGCACAACGTCCGCAAGCCGGGCTCGATCGGGGCGTCGGCCACTCCCTCGCGCGTGTTCAAGGGAATGAAGATGGCCGGCCGTCTGGGCGGCAAGCGCGTGACCCAGATCGGCCTGGTGGTCCACGAGGTGCGCCCCGAGGAGAACCTCCTGCTCGTCAAGGGCGCCGTGCCGGGCCCGAAGAACGGCTTCGTCGAAGTGCGGGAGGCGAGCCACTGATGGCCGCTCCGAAAGCACCCCTCCTCGATTCCGCCGGCGTGACGGCGAAGGACGTGACGCTCGAGGAAGCCGTCTTCGCCGCCGAGCTCAAGCCGCACGTCGTGCACGAGACCGTCCGCGCGGAGATGAACGCCGCCCGTCAGGGGACGCGTGCGGCCAAGAGCCGCGGGCTCGTCTCCGGAGGACGCGCGAAGCCGTGGCGCCAGAAGGGCACCGGGCGTGCGCGCGCGGGCACGACGCGCGCACCGCAGTGGACCGGCGGCGGCGTGGCGTTTCCACCCACTCCCCGCGACTTCGAGGTCAAGGTGAATCGCAAGACTCGTCGTTCGGCGCTGCGCGGCGTGCTGTCGCAGCATGCAGCCGACGGCACGCTGGGGGTCCTCGACGGCTCGGGCTTCTCGGAGCCCTCCACGCGAACCGCGGTGGAGCTCCTGGCGAAGTGGGGCCATGAGTTGCCGCTGGTCGTCGTCACGAAGGACGAGCAGAACGTCGTCAAGTCTTTCCGCAACATCGACAAGGTCGTCGTCACGACGCCGGGCGAGCTCGAGGTCGCCGCACTCGTATGGGCGCGTTCCGTGCTCGTCACGGAGGATGCGCTCGAACTGGTGAAGGCGAAGGCTTCCTGATGAGCCTGCATCCCAACGAGGTCTTGCTCGCTCCGGTCGTGTCGGAGAAGAGCTACGCGCAGATCGAGGGCAGTAACACCTACTCGTTCCGCATCCACCCGGACGCGCACAAGACGCAGGTCCGGCAGGCGGTCGAGGAGCTGTTCAACGTCAAGGTGCTGCGTGTGAACGTCTGCAAGGTGCAGTCGAAGCCGAAGCGCCGCGGCGCCCTGCGCGGACGCAAGCCCGGGTGGAAGAAGGCGATCGTGCAGCTGCGGGCCGGCGACTCGATCGAGATCTTCGAGGGGGTCCACGCTTAGCCATGCCCGTGCGCCGTTACAAGCCGACCTCGCCGGGGCGCCGCTTCATGACCGTCTCGACCTTCGAGGAGATCACGAAGTCGAAGCCGGAGAAGGGGCTGACCGAAAAGCTGACGAAGAAGGGCGGCCGCAACAACAACGGCCGCATCACAACGCGCCACCAGGGCGGCGGGCACAAGCGCCGCTACCGCGTGATCGACTTCAAGCGCCGGAAGGACGGGATCCCGGCCAAGGTCGCCGCGATCGAGTACGACCCCAACCGTTCCGCCCGGATCGCGCTGCTGCACTATGCCGACGGTGTGAAGAGCTACATCCTCGCGCCGGCCAGGCTGCGCGTCGGCGCCACCGTCGAGTCGGGTCCGGCAGCAGACATCAAGCCGGGCAACGCGCTCCCGCTCGAGAACATCCCGACCGGCACGCTCGTCCACAACGTCGAGCTGAAGCCCGGCCGGGGCGGCCAGATGGCCCGCAGCGCCGGCTCGGGCGTGCAGCTGGTCGCGAAGGACGAGGGCTACGGCGTACTCCGGCTCCCGTCCGGCGAGATGCGGCGCGTGGCGCTCACCTGCCGCGCCACGATCGGACAGGTCGGTAACGTGGACCACGAGAACATCACCGGCGGCAAAGCGGGGCGCAGCCGGTGGAGGGGGAAGCGGCCGACAGTGCGCGGCTCGGCGATGAACCCCGTCGACCATCCGCACGGCGGCGGCGAGGGGAAGTCGAAGGGCGGCCGGCACCCGGTTACCCCGTGGGGCGTGCCGACGCTCGGCAAGCGCACGCGCCGCAAGCACAAGGAATCCGACCGTTTGATCGTCCGCAGCCGCAGGCGCGGGAAGGAGAAGCGCAAGTAATGAGTCGCAGTTCGAAGAAGGGACCTTTCGTCCAGGAGCGGCTGATGAGCCGCATCGAATCCATGAACGAGAGGAACGAGAAGCGGTTGATCCGCACCTGGTCGCGCACCTCCACCGTCTTCCCGGAGATGGTCGGGCACACGATCGCCGTCCACGACGGCCGCAAGCACGTGCCCGTGTTCATCTCCGAGCAGATGGTCGGCCACAAGCTCGGTGAGTTCGCGCCGACCCGGACCTTTCGCGGCCATTCCGGCGACCGCAAGACCGAGGTGAAGAAGCGAACGTAATGAGCGCCGTCGAGACAGCCAGAGAGGTTCGCGCGCAGGCGAAGTACGTGCGGATGTCACCGCGCAAGGCGCGGCTCGTCGCGGAGCACATCCGCGGCCGCAGCGTGCCCGAGGCGCGAGCGGTCCTCGCTTTCACGTCGCGCGAGGCTGCAGGGGTGCTGCAAAAGGTGCTGCAATCCGCGGTCTCGAACGCCGAGGCGAATCACGGCATCGCCGAGGAGCAGCTGTACGTCAAGACCACCTACGTCGACGGCGGTCCGGTCATGAAGCGGTGGCGTGCACGCGCGCGCGGCCGCGTCGCCCGGATTCGCAAGCGCACCTGCCATATCACTGTGACGCTTGCTGAAAGGCCGCAAGCGTCACCAGATGTCGAGCCGGTGCGGGCCGAGGCGGTGGAGGCTGTGAAGCCGAAGCGTGCCCCTGCGAGGAAGAAGACGGCAGCTGCCTCGAAGAAGAAGACCGCGTCCAAGCGTCCCGCGAAGAAGAGGGAGGCCGCAAAGTAATGGGCCAGAAAGTCCATCCCGGCGGGATGCGCGTCGGCGTCATCCACGACTGGAAGTCGAACTGGTACACGGGGAAGAAGGAGTTCCCCGGCTACCTGATCGAGGACATCAGGATCCGGGAGCACATCACCAACAAGCTTTCGCATGCCGGACTGTCCGACATCCTGATCCGCAAGGACAAGCAGCGGGTCACGGTCGACATCTACACGGCGCGCCCGGGCATCGTGATCGGCAAGTCGGGAGTCGAGGTGGACGCGCTGCGCAAAGAGCTGCATGCGATCACCAAGAAGAACGTGCACATCAACATCAACGAGATCAAGCGGCCCGAGCTCGACGCGAAGCTCGTCGCGCAGTCGATCGCCGAGCAGCTGCAGAACCGGGTCAGCTTCCGTCGCGCGATGAAGCGCGCGCTCGCGTCCGGGATCCGCTCCGGCGCCAAGGGCGTCCGCATCCAGTGCGGCGGCCGGCTGGGCGGCACCGAGATGAGCCGCTCCGAGGCGTACTCCGAGGGCCGCGTCCCGCGGCACACGATTCGCGCGGACATCGACTACGGCTTCGTCGAGGCGAAGACGACGTTCGGCCGCATCGGCGTGAAGGTCTGGATCAACAAGGGCGAGATCATGCCGGAGGGTTACGGCGGTCTCGACACGGAGAAGGATGTCCGGCTCGGCGAGCAGGACCAGGCGCGCAGGCGGCGTGCCAACGTCGAAGGGCTCGGCGCCTCGCGCGAAGGCGGCCGCGATCGCCAGCGCGACCGCGAAGGCCTCGGTCCGGTGCGACCAGGCCGGAAGCGCAGCGGGCAGGGCCGTGGTAGCGGGCAGGGCCGCGGTGGTCAGGGTCGCGGCGGGCGGCCGGCTCCGCGCAACCGCGCCGGTCAGCAGGACAACGTCGAGCGGCCGAACACCGACGAGACAGCAAAGCCGGCGGAGGCGGCGCAGCCGCCGGTCGAGCCGACGGTCGAGACAACCCCGGCTCCGGTCGCAGATGCGCCCGACACATCGACCCCGAAGCAGCAGGCAGAGGGTCCGGCGAAGCCGGAAAAGGCTGACACGTAATGCTGCTGCCGAAGAAAATGAAGTACCGCAAGCACCAGCGCGGCCGACGTCGCGGGTTCGCGAAGGGACAGACGACCGTGCAGTTCGGCGACTTCGGGTTGAAGGCGCTCGAGACCGGCTGGGTCACGAACCGGCAGATCGAAGCGGCCCGCATCGCCATGACGCGAAAGATCAAGCGCGGCGGCAAGGTCTGGATCAACGTCTTCCCGGACAAGCCGACCACGCAGAAGCCCGCCGAGACCCGCATGGGCTCCGGCAAAGGCTCGCCAGAGCACTGGGTCGCGGTCGTCAAGCCGGGCCGCGTGATGTTCGAGCTGGCGGGTGTGCCCGAGCCGCTGGCCAAGGAAGCGCTTCGTCTCGCGGGCACGAAGATCTCGCTCAAGACGAAGTTCGTGAAGCGGGAGGCGGATCTCTTTGAGAGCTAGGGATTTGAGGGACATGACCGACGAAGAATTGGAAAACGCGTTGCACGACCGGCGTCAGGAGCTGTTCAACCTGCGCTTCCAGTCGGCGACCGGAGCGCTCGAGAACAGCGCGCGGCTGAAGATCGCGAAACGCGAGATCGCGCGAATCCTCACCGTGCGCGTCGAGCGTCAGGCAAAGGCAGGACAACTCTGATGGCTGACGAGAAGAAGC